>JAYWAX010000238.1:0-5960 GCA_043782125.1 Acetobacteraceae bacterium
ATCCCGAGCTGTGGCCGATTAGACTCGGTTGGCTCAGACAGATCGGATGGCCGGCGAGGTTGAACCAGGCCAGAAATCAGCGGGATTGCCAAAATGAGACCCGCTGGCCTGGGCTCCCCCTGGACCCCTGGCGGTTGCCCCCGGTCACTGGACCCGGCATGAAGCACCGGTAAACTCCAGACCCGGAAAACAGGCGATGGCCGAGATACGCGCGACCCCTCCGATGACCCTGAAACGTGCTGTTAACGGTAAGCGGCCGATCGGCGCCATGCCCACCGGCGACTGCGGGATCGGGCTGGAAACGAACGTTGGCGCCGCGATCGGGATGACATACCGGGGGATGCGCCGTGGACCGGCCGACGCGGTCGTCGTGGGCGCGTTCCTCGATCCAGCCGTGTATCGTTTTCGCGCCGCCGTTTGCCACGAAGCCGCCTTGCCAAAAAACGATTGGCTGAACCGGATCGCCGCCGTCGGCCCAGTTGGTCCTCCGCCGGAAAACTCCGTCCACGAAATCTTCCCCGTCCACTGCATCCACGAGGTACTCTAAGTCATGGCCATCATTGGATTTATCGGACTCGGTAACATGGGCGCGCCCATGGCCGCCAACCTGGTCAAAGCGGGCCACTCGGTCACCGGCTTCGACCTCAACCCGGCCGCGCTGGCGGGGCTGACAAAGGCCGGCGGCAAAATCGCCGCCAGCGCGGCGGAGGCGGCGCGAGGCGCGGGCATCGTGATCACCATGCTTCCGGCGGGCGAGCATGTCCGCGATGTCTGGCTGCACCAGGGCGGACTTATCGAGGCGATTCGCGACGCCAAACCGCTTCTGATCGACTGTTCCACCATCGATGTAGACAGCGCCCGTACCGTCACCGCGGCGGCGGAGCAAGCGGGCCTGGCGATGCTCGACGCGCCGGTTTCCGGGGGCACCGTGGGCGCCCAGAACGGCACGCTTACGTTCATGGTTGGCGGGTCCGATGACGCATTCGCGGCCGGCAAAAAAATCCTGGAGGCGATGGGCAAGAATATTTTTCATGCCGGCGGTCCGGGCGCAGGTCAGGCGGTCAAAATTTGTAACAACATGATGTTGGCCATTAATATGGTTGGTGTTTCGGAAGGTTTCATACTCGCCCAGAAGCTGGGGCTGGACTGGAACAAATTGCATGCGATCTGTTCGACGGCGACATCGAATTCCTTCGCGCTGTCGAATTATTGTCCGGCGCCCGGACCGGCACCGGTGCCAGGCTCGCCCGCGAACCGCGATTACACGCCGGGGTTCATGACGAAGCTGATGGTCAAAGACGTTAAATTGTCGCAGGCTGCGGCGGAATCGACCGGTGCGCCGACGCCACTCGCTGCGCTGGCCTTGTCGCTTTATGAAAAGGCGATGGCGGAAGGCAACGAGACCAAGGATTTTTCCGTGGTTTTCCGCACGCTGTCGAACATGACGCGCTGAGCCGCGAAGGAACCGGAAAAATGGCGGCCATTGGATTTATCGGCCTTGGCAACATGGGCGCGCCGATGGCCGCCAATCTTGCCAAGGCCGGGCACGACGTCACCGGCTATGACCTCAACCCGGCGGCAATGCAGGCCCTGGCCGCGGCGGGCGGCAAAATCGCGGCAAGCGCGGCCGAAGCAGCGAAGGGCGCCGCCATCGTCGTTACGATGCTGCCCGAGGGCCGCCATGTCCGCGATGTCTGGCTGCACCAGGGCGGCCTGATTGAGGCCATCCGCGATGCGAAACCCCTTCTGATCGACTGCTCCACCATCGACGTGGACACTGCGCGCGCGGTGACAGCCGCGGCGGCGGAGGCCGGGCTCGCCATGCTCGACGCGCCGGTTTCCGGCGGCACCATCGGCGCCCAGAATGCGACCCTGACATTCATGGCCGGCGGCACGGCGGACGCCTTCGCGGAGGCCAAACCGGTGCTTCAGGCCATGGGCAAAACCATCGTCCATTGCGGCGGTCCAGGCGCGGGACAGGCCGTCAAAATCTGCAACAACATGATGGCGGCGATCAATACCGCGGGCGTCGCCGAAGGATTTCTGCTCGCCCGGCAACTCGGCCTCGACCCCCAAATCCTCTACGACGTCTGTTCCACCGCCACCGCCAGTTCCTGGGCTTTAAACAGCTACTGCCCCGAGCCCGGCCCAGCGCCTGCCGCGCCATCGAACCGGGACTTCGCGCCGGGGTTTATGACCAAACTGATGGTCAAAGATATCCGCCTGTCCCAGGCCGCGGCCACCGCGACCGGCGTGCCCACCCCGCTCGCCGCCGTCGCGTTGTCGATGTACGAACAGACCATGGACGCGGGCTACGCGGACAAGGATTTTTCGTCCGTCTTCCGTTGGCTGGCGGACCGGAAACGCGGATAATCGCGCCGCGCGGAAATACGGCCGGGACGACGCGCGGACAACCAGGGAAAGGAACGCGACCATGACAGCGCAACCATTCAAAGCGGCACGCGACTTCCTGATGGCGCACCAGACCGACTACGTCGCCGCCCATCGCGACTTCCGCTGGCCCGAACTCTCCGACTTTAACTGGGCTTTGGATTGGTTCGACGCCGAACTCGCCCAGGGCGAAAGCGGCGGACGGCTGGCGCTGACGATCGTGGGGGAGGGCGCCGCGACGCGAACGTTCGCGCAATTGTCCGAATCCTCCAACCGCGTCGCCAACGGATTGCGACGTTTGGGCGTCAGGCGCGGCGACCGCATTTTGCTAATGCTTGGCAACGTCGTCCCGCTGTGGGAGGTGATGCTGGCAGCGATGAAACTCGGCGCGGTCGTCATTCCCGCGACCACGCTGCTGACCCCGGCCGATCTGGCCGATCGCTTCGACCGGGGCCGCGCCCGCTTCGTCGTGACCTCCGCCGCCGAGGCCGCGAAGTTCGACGGACTCGCTGTCGATCTGACCAAGATCGCGACCGGGGACGCGCCCGAGGGCTGGCTCCGTTACGATGACCTGCTTGCCGCGCCGGCGATATTCGTGCCCGACGGTCCGACCAAGGCGACCGATCCGCTGCTGCTCTATTACACCTCCGGCACGACATCGCGGCCGAAGCTGGTTTCGCATGACCACCAGACTTACCCGGTGGGCCATTTGATCACGATGTACTGGATCGGCCTCCGCCCAGGCGACATCCATCTGAACATCTCCTCGCCAGGTTGGGCCAAGCACGCCTACAGTTGCTTTTTCGCGCCATGGAACGCGGGCGCCACCGTGTTCATCCTGAACCAACCACGCTTCAACGCCGCCGCCATGCTGGAAGCCATCGCCGCCAATGGCGTCACCACGATCTGCGCCCCGCCGACCGTCTGGCGCATGTTCGCGCAGGAGGACATGGCCGCCCACAAAACCGCGTTGCGAGAAGTCTGCTCGGCGGGCGAACCGCTGAACCCCGAAATCATCGAACACGTTCAAACCGTCTGGGGTCTGACGCCACGCGAGGGTTACGGCCAGACCGAAACCACTTTGCAGGTCGGCGCATTCCCGGGACAGCTTGTGAAACCCGGCTCGATGGGTCAGGAATCGCCCGGCTATCGCATCCGTCTCGTGGACGCGGACGGCAACGAGGCTGCGGAAGCGGAGCTGTGCGTCGATCTTGCGCCCGCGCCGACCGGGCTGATGCGCGGGTATCAGAACGACGACGGCTCCTTCGCGCCTTTGGGCTTGCCGGGCAATAACAGCGTCTATCGCACTGGCGACGTGGCGTCGAAGGACGCGGATGGCTATTTCACCTATGTCGGGCGCGCCGACGACGTGTTCAAAGCGTCCGACTACCGCATCAGCCCCTTCGAACTGGAAAGCGTGCTGATCGAGCATCCCGCAGTCGCCGAAGCCGCCGTCGTGCCCGCGCCGGATAAGATGCGAATGAACATCCCCAAAGCCTATATCGCGCTCGCCGCCGGGTACCCGCCGGATCGCGCCACGGCGCTGGCGATCTTCGAACATATGCGCGGACGCCTGGCGCCCTTCCGCCGCGTGCGCCGCCTCGAATTTTCCGAACTGCCCAAAACGATCTCCGGCAAGATCCGCCGTGTCGAACTTCGCAAGACCGAGGAAGTCCGCCACGCCGCCGGCACGCGCGACCCGTCGGAATTCCGCGAAGAGGATTTCCCCGAGCTTCGCCAGGCCTGATCGCCGGCCATGATCGCCCCCCACCGGACCGCCCTCCACGGCACGGCGCCCCATTGGAGCGCGTCCCGTTGGGCCGCCGCCACGCTGCTTGCCGCGCTGACAATCCTGTATGCCAGCACGGTGATCGGGCCGGTAGGACCGCATTTCGTGCCGATCGATTTTTCGGAAGCGGTGTCGCGGTTCCTCAGCATGCCATTGGCCCGCAATGGCTCGGATCAGCGCGCGGACTGGATGGGCAACCTGGCGATGCTGGTGCCCCTGGGGTTTATGAGCGCCGCCTGGTTTTCTCCGTCGCGCCGCCATGTCGTGCTGGCGGGGATCGCGGCTTTCGCCGTCTGCGTGGGGTTCGTGCTGGCGGTCAAATTCGCGCAACTGTTCTTCCCGCCGCGCACGGTCACGCTAAATTACGTGCTGGCGCAAACCGCCGGCGCCGCCATCGGAATCATACTGCGCGGCGTCCTTGGCCGCCACGCCGCGGCCCTGGCGCCCAACGCCAACCGGATGGAAACATTTCGCGCCGTCCTGCGTTTGTATAGCGTTATAGTGTTTCTGTTCTTCCTGACTCCGTTGGATTTCGCGCTGAATTTGGAAGACCTCGCGATCCAACTGGAAAAATTGCCGGAGACTTTCACCACGATTTCCGGCGAGGGGCGGCCAGCCGTGGTACGCTTTGCTCTGGCGCTGGCCAGCATCGCCATGACGATGCCGATCGGCGCCTTGCTGACACTGCGAAACGAACGGCGGCTGGTGGCCGGGCGCTCCGTCGCCGCCGCGACCTGGATTGGGTTCTGCTGGATGATCCTGATCTTCGCGCTGACCACACTGGTCATCAGCGGCGCCGCGAGCCTGCCCGGCGTGTTCCTCCGCGTCATAGGCATCGCCTTGGGAGCTTGGGGACTCCGTTGGTTCGCAAGCCAGGACCCGCGCAAAATCCGGCGACGCCTCGCCGCCCTCCTGCCCTGGGCTGTGCCAGTCTATCTGGCCGCGCTGCTGGCGGTGAATGGGCTGATTTCAACGGACTGGATCGGGCCAGACGCGGCGGCGGCCGATTTTTACCGGCTGGGGCTGTATCCGCTGTTCAATTATTACATCGTCACCAAGGCGCAGGCGGCGAAGAACATCGCCGCCCATGCGGTCATGTACGCGCCGATCGGGGTTTTTATCTGGCTACGGGCCAGAGACGGCGGCGGGAAAGGCGCGGCCTTCTTTTTGGCGGCGCTGCTGTCGGCGATCGTGGAGGGCGGGCGTTTCCTGCGACCCGGCCTGGTGCCCGATATCAACGCGATCCCTCTGGCCGGCGCGGCGGCATGGGCGGCGCTGGCCGCGATGCCAGCGATCTGGAACATCGCCAGCGCCATCTCCCGCGATGGCGGTGCGAGCCCCGAACCGCTTCAGGGTGGCGATGGAGGCGC
Organism: Acetobacteraceae bacterium; assembly: GCA_043782125.1. Lineage (GTDB taxonomy): Bacteria > Pseudomonadota > Alphaproteobacteria > Acetobacterales > Acetobacteraceae > Rhodopila. Next base: position 5,551 of record JAYWAX010000238.1, read on the forward strand.
GGATTGGCGCGATCGGGACAAAATTCGTCGCACCAGGCGGCGCGAGGCCGCGGAGGCAACCGGCGAAGTCGAGGAATATTGAGGCGGGATCCGGGGCGTGTTCACGCGGGTACTTTCGACGTTCCGACGGCGCGGCGAATGGCCCGGTTCTCAAGGTCATCCACCAATCCGACAGTGCTGCGGACGCCGGTTCGCACCGCCGGTAAAGCCCAGGGGCGGTGGATCGGGGCGTACCAGCGGCATGCACCTCGCGCGTTATACCAACTGACCTAACCATTGACTCTGCGGCGGCCACAACCGTCGTGGTCGGCAGAGGCCGGCCATCCACGACTTTCGCGATGATACAAAGTCGTGGATGGCGCGCCTCCGCGCACCATGACGTGGTACGTCCGCCGGTGTGACGGTCAAAG
>JAYWAX010000239.1:0-16349 GCA_043782125.1 Acetobacteraceae bacterium
CGATCAGGTCGGTCTGGCTCGTGCTGTCGCTGAGGACTTCGAAGACGATGACGGGCGCGTCGATGACGGTGGCGGTCGGGGCAATCGGCTGACACGTCACAAGGGCGTCGGGGTAACGGACACGATCGGCCACGACGACTTTGACATTTGGGCCGAATGGCTGGCAGGGCTGTCCCGCGAGCCTCGAGTCCAGAGCCTTGTGGAGATTGAAGGTAATACGATCGTGGGCGACGGTTCCCCCCGTCATATCGACAGGCTGGAACCCGTCGAATTCCCAGCGCAACGCCTGAGCCTCCTCCCAGACGAGGAATTCGGCCAGCGTCATCGGCGTTCGAAGGGCGGCGCTCATGGCTTATACCCTGGCAGAGCGGCGGCGAATTGTCTTCAAAATTACAACGAGCCGGGGGCTCCCCCGGCCGCCGCCAGTTCCTGGGCCATCGCGTCCCGCATTATGAATTTCTGGACTTTGCCCGTGACCGTCATGGGGAATTCGTCGACGAACCGGACGTAACGTGGAATTTTAAAGTGCGTGATCTGGCCGCGGCAGAAACCTCGAATTTCCTCCTCCGTCGCCGTCGCGCCGTCCTTCAATCGGATCCAGACGCAAAGCTCCTCGCCCCAATGCGCGTCGGGCACGCCAAATCCCTGCACATCGGCGACGGCTGGATGTTTGAACAGAAACTCCTCGACCTCGCGCGGATAGATATTTTCGCCGCCGCGGATCACCATGTCCTTGCTACGCCCGGTGACTTTGATGAACCCCTCGGCGTCCATCGTACCCAGATCGCCCGAATGCAGCCACCCCGCTTCATCGATGGTTTCACGGGTGCGGGCTTCATCGCCCCAGTATCCCCGCATCACCATGAAACCCCTGAAACACAGCTCGCCCTGAACGCCCAGAGGGACCGCGCGTCCCTCTGGATCGGCGACCTTGACCTCCATGTGCGGTTGCACGCGACCGATGGTGCCGACGCGCTGTTCGAAGGAATCCTCTGGCGTGTTCTGCGTGCTGCCACCTGACAGTTCGGTCATGCCGTAAAGGCAGATGAAATCCCGCATGTTCATGTCGTCCATCACCCGTCGCGCGGTCTCGCCGGGCACCGGGGAACCGCCGGACCATCCGCCGCGCAAACTGCTCATGTCGAACTGGCGAAACGCCGGGTGATCCAGGACCGCGATCAACATCGTCGGTACGCCGCAAAAATGGGTGCACCGTTCCGCCTGAATCGCGTCAAGCGTCGCGAGAGGATCGAACGCCTCCCCCAGATAAACGATCGTCACGCCCAGAGCGACGCCCAAAAGACTGCCCGCGACCATGCCACCGACATGATAGAGCGGAAATGGCATGCAATGCCGGTCGCCTTCCCGCGTGCCCATCATCGTGCCGATGAAATACCCGTTGTTCAGCAGCCCGCGATGGGTCAGCGTCGCCGCCTTGGGCGAACCGGTCGTGCCCGAGGTGAACTGAATATTGATCGGATCGTCCGGCGTCAGCAGGCCCGTCAATTCGTCCAGCCGCGCCCATTCGGCGGACCCGCCCAACGCCTGAATGTCGGAGAACCGATGGAACCCGGGTTCGTCGCCATCGCCAATATGGATCGCGGTGGTCAGCGACGGCAACCTCGCGGCCCGCAAGGCGCCCGGCGCGCAGTGTTCCAGTTCGGGCGCCAGTTGCCGCAAGATGCCGATATAATCCGTCGTCCGGTAACGATCTGCCGAGATCAACGCCCGGCATTCCACCTTGTTCAGCGCGTATTCCAACTCCTGCGCGCGATACCCGGGATTGATGTTGACCAGGATCAATCCCGCCTTCGCGGTGGCGTATTGCGTGAGAATCCACTCGATGCGGTTGGGCGACCAGAGGCCGGCGCGATCGCCAGGTTTCAATCCCAGAGCGATCAGACCGCCCGCAAGACGATCGGCTTCGCGGCGCAGTTCGGCAAAGGTCAGGCGAATATTTCGATCGCGGACGACGACGGCCTCCCGATCCGGCCAGCGTTCGGCGGCCTTGTCGAGCGCGCCCCCAAGCGTGTCGTTGAGCAATGGCGTCGCGGACGCGCGGTGGAAGTAGCTGAATTTTTTTTCGGTCATTGTCCCCCCCCCCGGATAGCAGTGGATCGCGACAGGAACGTGTGGGAAGGAAGGGGGAGCGGTCAAGCCTTCGCGGACCGGCGGCGAACATGGGTCCGGGTTGCTCGCGCGGCCTATCGCCGGTTCGAAAAACCTGTGTCACTCTTGGCCAATCTCAAGGAGTACCCCATGCGAAAGATCTTGTTGCTTCCGGTTCTTGGCCTGTTTCTCGGGCTGATGCTGCCCGTCCACGCGGCGGATGCACCCTCCGGTACATTGCAAAAAATCAAAGAAACAAAACTCATTACACTGGGCGTGCGCGACAGTTCCGTGCCGTTTTCCTACCTCGACGATCGGCAGAAACATATTGGCTATGCCATCGATGTCTGCCTCCGGATCGTCGACGCGGTGAAAGCGGAACTCAATCTTCCGGACATCAAGGTGGAGATGACCTCGGTCACCTCTGCCACGCGTATTCCGTTGATGGCCAACGGCACGATCGATCTGGAATGCGGTTCCACCACCAATAACGTGGAGCGCCAGAAGCAGGTGGCTTTCACCAACACGCACTTCCTCACCGCCTCCGTCTTCGTCGCGAAGAAAAGCTCTGGGCTGAAACGAATCGACGATCTGAAGGGCAAAACCGTCGTCTCGACCGCAGGCTCCACCAACATCGTGCAGCTTGAAAAGGCCAATGCCGAGCGCAAACTCGGCATTGTCGTCATTCCCGCGAAAGACCACGCGGAGGGCCTGCTGATGGTCGAAACCGGCCGCGCCGCCGCCTTTGTGATGGACGACGTAATCATCGCCGGCCTGGTTGCCGGATCGAAAGACCCCGCCATGTTCGCTCTGGGCGACGAACCCTTTTCCCGTCCCGAACCGTACGGAATCATGCTCCGCAAAGACGACGCAGCGTTCAAGGCGCTGGTCGATCGCGTCACGGCCGAGGTGTTCAAGAAAGACGGCGAGGTACTTTATAAGAAATGGTTCCTGTCGCCGATCCCGCCCAAGAACATCAACATGAACCTCGCCTTGACGCCCGCCATGCGGAAAGCGCTGCAAAGCCCCTCCGGCAACCCCGATCCCGCGAGCTACACCGACTGATTTTCGTCCCGCATGAATTACCACTGGAACTGGGGCATTTTTCTGGAGCCGTCGCCGGAAGGCAACGGTACCTATGGCCAGATGCTGATGTCCGGGCTGTGGATGACGCTTCTTGTCTCGTCGCTGGCCTGGGTTTTGGCGCTGTGCGCCGGTTCCCTCGTCGGCGTCGTCCGAAGCTTGCCGAACGTCTGGGCGCGGCGTTTGTCGGACATCTGGATCGAGCCACTGCGGAACATTCCGCTATTGGTGCAATTGTTTCTCTGGTATTTCGTGCTGCCGGAATTGGTTCCCGTGTCCTGGGGCGACTGGCTGAAACAAGTGCCGAACGCCCCCTTCTACAACGCGGTCGTGGGTGTCGGCCTGTTCATGTCGGCGCGGGTCGCTGTGCAGGTCGCGACCGGCCTGGCGGCGCTGCCCAGGGGCCAAATGGCGGCGGGACTGGCTCTGGGCCTGACACCGGCGCAGGCCTATCGTTATGTTTTGCTGCCGATGGCGTTCCGCGTCGTGCTGCCACCCCTGACCAGCGAAATGATCAACACGATCAAGAACACGTCGGTCGCGTTGACGATCGGCCTCGCGGAACTGACGGCACGCGCCCGCGCGGTTCAGGAATTCTCGTTTCAGGTGTTCGAGGCTTTCGCGGCCGCCACGCTCGGATATCTGGCGATTAATCTTCTCGCCACCCTGGTCATGCGGCTGATCGAACGCCAGGCCCGCCTGCCAGGTTTCGGCAAAGCCTGAGGCGATGTTTTCCAACTTCGATTTTGGCGAGATCTGGCGCGCGCTGCCGTATTTGTTTCTGGACGGCATGCGCTTCACTTTGACGCTGACGTTCCTGGCGACTGCGGGCGGCATCGTGTTGGGCACGGTCCTGGCGTTGCTTCGATTGTCCGGCGGACGCGTGCTGCCGGCGATCGTGGCGGGATACGTGAACCTGATGCGATCGTTGCCATTGCTGTTGGTGATTTTCTGGTTCTACTTCCTGATGCCGTATGTCGGCCAATGGGTCATGGGCGCGGTTCGGCCAATCAAGATCGGTGGGTTCAGCTCGGCCTTGCTGACGTTCACGTTGTTCGAAGCGGCGTATTTTTCCGAAATCATCCGCGGTGGCATCCAGTCCATCCCGAACGGCCAGGCGGCGGCGGGCGCGGCTTTGGGCCTGACCGGTGGACAGACGATACGCTACGTGATTCTGCCACAGGTCTTCCGCACGATGCTGCCGGTGCTTCTTACACAGACGATCGTTCTGTTTCAGGACACATCTCTGGTTTACGTCCTGTCGCTGGACGATTTCCTTGGCGTCGCCTCCAAAATCGCGCAACGCGACGGGCGCCTGGTGGAATTGTACCTGTTCGCCGCGCTGGTTTATTTTCTGATCAGTTTCTGCGCGTCCCAGGCCGCGCGCCGCCTGCAATCCCGTGTCGCGATCGTCCGGTGAGCCAGGCCATGTCCGATATCGTCATCCGCCTGGACCGGGTGAACAAATGGTATAACCCCAGTTTCCAGGTCCTGAAGGAATGCTCGCTTGAGGTCCGCAAGGGCGAGGTCGTGGTCGTTTGCGGCCCCTCCGGTTCCGGAAAATCGACGCTCATCAAGTGCATCAACGCGCTGGAACCGTTTCAATCCGGGGAAATCGTGGTGGACGATGTGCGGTTGCACGAAAAAGGCGTGAACCTGCCGAGCTTGCGCGCGCGCGTCGGCATGGTGTTCCAGAACTTCGAATTGTTTCCGCATCTTTCAGTGCTTGGCAATCTCGATCTCGCGCAGGTGAAAGTACTGGGCCGGAGCAAGGAGGAAGCGCGGGCGAAGTCGGAAGCCCTACTGCGCCAGGTCGATCTGGCGGCGCATGCGACCAAATATCCGGGCCAATTATCCGGCGGCCAGCAACAGCGCGTGGCGATTGCCCGGGCGCTGGCGATGGACCCGGTGGCGATGCTGTTCGATGAGCCAACCAGCGCGCTCGATCCCGAGATGGTTTCCGAAGTGTTGGATGCGATGGTCGATCTGGTGCGCGGGGGCATGACCATGATGGTCGTGACGCATGAAATGGGTTTTGCGCGGAAGGTGGCGCACCGTGTCGTGTTCATGGATCGGGGAGAGATTGTCGTGGACGCCGAAAAGGAAGAGTTTTTCGCGGCGACTGGAAATGAGCGGGCACGGGTGTTTTTGTCGAAGATTTTGGGAAACTGAGAAGCCGGTACTGGCGTGAGGGTAGGCCGCCGGAGAAAATCGGGCAAAGATCGCTTGCCGATCGCCCAGAAATAAGCGCTTCGCTCCAGTTTCTCAGCCACCCGGGTCATCCGGTGTTCGCGAAGGCAGGTGTTCGGACGACACGATTGCCGCGATTGCATCGAGAAAGCGACTGGCTACGTCGATCGCCCCGCTGGCCTCGGACAATGCGACGGCGGCCCCCGGTCCAACGGCGTAGTCGGCGACTTCCTTGAATTTATACAGCCGCCCGGGCAGCGACGGAAACGATGGATCGATGCGAGCACCGTCCCGGGCCAGCTGGGCGAACATCGTCCGCATGCCGCCATGACTCTTTACGACCCTACCAGTGGTCTCAAACACATACGCATGAACAGCGTGAAAAGCCGAGAGATACGTCTCTTTCGCCGCGACCTGGGGGAGCGGAAACGCGTTAACGGCGATTGCCGCATTCAGGCACTCGCGTGCCTTGGCCAGATAATCGGCCGTTTCCGGCCTCACAAATCCTGCCCGTCGCGCCGGACCTCGCCCATGAACGCGGTTCGATCCCGATACGCTTCCAACGGAAACGGCAACGTATTGATCACCGCGCCCGTGGCCAAAAGAATATCCGTCTCCATTGCGGCGAGGCCGTCCATCGCCTCCGTCCGGTCGGTCATGTCGCGCAAGAACACCGCGATGTCGTAATCCGAGTCCGCGCGGAAATCGCCGCGGGCCCGAGAGCCGAACAAGACCGCGCGCGCCATCCGGGCACCGGACAGCGCGTTCGCCGCAGGACAGAAGCGCGTCAGTACGGGATCGGATATCGAAAACCGGTTCATGGTATATCGAGCTTGGCAGAGCCACCTGAACAAGTCAGTCAATTCCGATAATGTCCTGGCGAATCCCACGTCCCCAGGCTCCCCGATTGATGCCCGGCGCCATTCCCCTACAATGCCGGACCCAAGGAACGGACTCCTCATGCGCTATTGGCTGATCAAATCGGAACCCGACGCCTTCTCGTGGGACCAACAGGTCGCCAACGGGGTGGAGCCATGGACGGGCGTGCGCAACCACATGGCGAAGAACAATCTGAAAGCCATGGCGAAGGGCGATCTGGCGTTCTTCTATCACTCCAACGTCGGCAAGGAGATCGTTGGGGTGGTGGAGGTGCACAAGGAAGCCTATCCCGACACCTCTGCCGAAAAGGGCGACTGGGTTTGCGTCGACATGAAAACAGTGGCACCCGTCGGCCGGAAAGTAACCTTGGCCGAGATCAAGGCGACGCCGGCGTTGGAGGGGATCCCCCTGATCCGCCAGTCGCGTCTGTCGGTGATGGAACTGAGCGCCGGACACTGGACCCTTTTGTGCGAGATGGCCGAATGGAAACCTTGATCGAAGGCGAAGCGCGCGCCCTCTGCCGCGTCGAAGACATCGCCGATGGCGGCACTCTGGGCTTCCCCCCGGCGCCGGGCGGGTTCAGCGGGTTGTTGGCGTGGCGGAAGGGTGACGACCTGCGGGTCTACGTGAATTCCTGCCCCCATATCGGCACGCCGCTGGATTGGATGCCCGACGTGTTCCTGTCGCGCGATGGCAAACACATCATTTGCGCGACGCATGGCGCGGCGTTTTCGCCGCTGTCCGGGGAATGCCTGCTTGGCCCGTGCAAGGGCGACTACCTGGACACGGTCAAATACGATATCCGGGACGGTGTCATTCACGTCGCCGCCAACGCTGGCCTGTAACGCGCCCAAAAGGGAAAAGGATTTTTCGAAATGTCCGAAACACATCCGTCCGGAGACCAGCTTTTCCCTGTGCGCGCCGACTTCGCGGGCACAGCCCATATCGACGAGGCCGGTTACCGCGCCCGTTACGACCACGCCGCCCGCGATCCCGATGGCTATTGGCTTGAAGAAGCGAAACGCATCGCCTGGATGAAGACCCCGGCCAAGGGCAAGAACGCGAATTTCAACGGCGATGTCTCGATCAAGTGGTTCGAGGACGGGACCCTGAACGCGTCCGTCTCCTGCCTCGACCGGCATTTGGCGGAGCACGGCGATCGGACGGCGATTATCTGGGAAGGCGACGATCCCAACACCAGCGCCCATGTCACCTACCGCCAGTTGCACGAGAAAGTCTGCCGCCTCGCCGGCGCCATGCGGACTCTCGGCGTGAAGAAAGGCGATGTCGTCACGATTTATATGCCGATGGTCGTCGAGGCGGCGGTCGCCATGCTCGCCTGCACCCGCATCGGCGCGATCCATTCCGTCGTGTTCGGCGGCTTTTCGCCCGACAGCCTGGCCAACCGCATCCAGGATTGCGGCTCCACCTTGCTGATCACCGCCGATAAGGGCCGCCGCGGCGGGCGCACCGTGCCGCTGAAAGCCAATGCGGACGAGGCGTTGAAAACCTGCCCGACGGTGAAAAACGTCATCGTGGCCAAGGTCACCGGCGCTGCCACCGGCCTGGTCGCGGGACGCGATTGCGATTACGATCTTGTCTGTGCCGCCGCCCCGGCCACCTGCGCGCCGGAAGAAATGAGCGCGGAAGACCCGTTGTTCATCCTCTACACGTCCGGCAGCACCGGCAAACCCAAGGGCGTGCTGCACACCACCGGCGGCTATATGGTCTGGGCTTCGTACACGCACGAAAACGTGTTCGATTACCGCAAAGGCGAGGTTTACTGGTGCACCGCCGACGTGGGCTGGGTCACCGGTCACACCTATATCGTTTACGGCCCGCTCGCGAACGGCGCGACGACGCTGATGTTCGAGGGCGTGCCGAACTACCCCGACAGCAGCCGGTTCTGGCAGGTCGTCGATAAACACCAGGTCAATATTTTTTACACGGCCCCCACGGCGATCCGCGCCTTGATGCGCGATGGCGAAGGCCCGGTGAAGAAGACAAGCCGAAAGTCGCTGCGGGTACTGGGCAGCGTGGGCGAGCCGATTAACCCCGAGGCGTGGCTTTGGTATCACCGCGTCATCGGCGATCATCGTTGCCCGATCGTCGATACCTGGTGGCAGACGGAAACCGGCGGCGTCCTGATCAGTCCGTTGCCCGGCGCCACCGCGCTGAAACCGGGCTCCGCCACCCTGCCGCTGCCCGGCGTCCGCCCCGTAATCGTCGATGGCGAGGGCAACGAACTGCATGGCGCGACAGAGGGCAATCTGTGCCTCGCCGACTCCTGGCCTGGCCAGATGCGCACTGTCCACGGCGATCACGAACGCTTCATCCAAACCTATTTTTCGACGTTTAAGGGTCTTTACTTCACGGGTGACGGCGCACGCCGCGACGCCGACGGGTACTATTGGATCACCGGACGCGTAGACGACGTGATCAACGTTTCCGGCCACCGGATGGGCACGGCCGAGGTCGAAAGCGCACTCGTCGCCCACCCCAAGGTTGCCGAGGCCGCCGTCGTCGGCTTCCCGCACGACATCAAAGGCCAGGGCATTTACGCCTATGTCACCTTGAACCTTGGCGAGGACCCGACGGAGGCGCTCCGTAAAGAACTCGTGGCCTGGGTGCGCAAAGAAATCGGCCCCATCGCATCCCCGGATGTCATCCAATGGGCGCCCGGCCTGCCGAAAACCCGCAGCGGCAAGATCATGCGGCGCATCCTGCGTAAAATCGCGGCGAATGAGACAGACAGTCTTGGCGACATCTCCACCTTGGCGGATCCGGCGGTGGTGACGGACCTGGTGTCCAACCGGACGGGCGTCTGAACGATGCGCTTGCGGCGGGAAGAGTCGGGCGACAGCGTGGCGGTGACGGTCACGTTCCTGCGCATGGACAGCCCGCCCGCGACGCCCGCGACGCCAATCCCCACGGAAACCACCACCGAGGCGGCGCCAACGCCAACGGTTGGGTTTTACCGGTATCTGTACAATACAATCGGCGGTAGCTACCTTTGGTGGTTGCGCCGGATCATGGTGGACGACGACCTCGCGCGGCTGCTGCACGATCCTTATGTCTGCCTGCATGTGCTTTATAAGGACGGCGAACCGGCCGGGTTCTTCGAACTTGACGGCCGTTACGGCGGCAACGTCAACCTGAGTTACTTCGGCCTGATGCCGCATTTGATTGGCACCGGCATCGGCCCAGGCTTCCTGCGCCAGGCGGTCGATACAGCCTGGTCCTGGGGGCCGAAGACCGTCACCGTCAACACCTGCACTGCCGATCATCCGCGCGCGCTGCCGAACTACCTCCGCGCCGGCTTCAAAACGACTCGTGCGGTGCGGGAGGTCTGGGACATACCCCGCCATCTCGGGCTGCGCATTCCCGATCACCTGCGGGTTTGATGGCACCCGAGCCCCTCGCGCTTTACATTCACTGGCCGTTCTGCCTGTCGCGCTGCCCGTATTGCGACTTCAACGCCCATGTGCGCGAGGTCATCCCCCAGGCCCGCTTCCGCGACGCCTTGCGCCGGGAACTGGCGTGGGAGGCCGCGCGTCTGGGACGCCGTCCCTTGCGCTCCATCTTCTTCGGCGGCGGCACGCCCAGTTTGATGGACCCGGAAACGGTGGCGCTGCTGCTGGAGGATGCGCGGGCGTTGTTCGATCCCACGCCAGACCTGGAAGTGACGCTGGAAGCCAACCCGACCAGCGTCGAGACCGCGCGACTCGCGGTTTTGCGGGACGCCGGGGTTAACCGCATCTCGATCGGCATCCAAAGCCTGGAGGCGGAGCCGCTGGCGATGCTGGGGCGGCGCCATTCCGTGGACCAGGCCGTCGCCGCGCTGGAAATCGCCCGTGGCCTGTTCCCGCGCGTCTCCTTCGATCTGATTTACGCCAGACCCGGACAAAGCCTGGAGGCATGGCGGCAGGAGCTGCGGCGGGCGCTGGCGTTGGCCGCGGATCATCTGTCGCTGTATCAACTAACCATCGAACCCGGCACGAAGTTCGAAGCCCTGCACCGCGCCGGTGGCATTGTGCTGCCGGACGACGGCCTCGCCGCCGCTCTTTACGACGCGACGCGGGAGGAAGCTGCGCGGTTCGGTCTGCTGCCCTACGAAATCTCCAATTACGCGCGTCCCGGCGCGGAGAGCAGGCATAACCTGCAATATTGGCGTTACGGCGATTACGCGGGCATTGGGCCCGGCGCGCATGGCCGTGTGACTCTGGGGGGCCGCCTGATCGCCACGCGCCGCCACCGCGCACCCGAGCCATGGGCGGAGCGGGTGGAGCGCCAGGGACACGGCAGCACGGAAGAAACCGTCCTGGCGCCGGAAGAGATGGCCCAGGAGATGCTGTTGATGGGGTTACGACTGGCGGAAGGGGTGTCGGCGGAACGATTCCTCGCCCGAACCGGCCGCACGCTGGAGAGCGCGATTGACATGGACGGCATGCGTCTTGCCGCCAAGGAAGGCTATCTGGCCTGGCACGATGGACGGCTGATCGCGACGGATGAGGGGCGGCGGCGGCTGGATGCCTTGCTGCCGGTCCTGGTGCGCTGATCGCGGTCCGAAAACGCCAAAAACCTCAGGCTCGCGAGGACCCTGAGGTTTTCCGGCGGAATGGTTCGAAACGTCAGGAAGCGACGGCTTGCTTCGCCTTGGCGGCTTCCACTTTGCGCTTCAGTTCGCGCCCGCGCACGGTCAGCTTTGACGCGTTCTTGCCAAGCAGGAACGAGTCGATGCCGCCATTATGCTCGATGGTGCGCATCGCGCGGGTCGAGATGCGCAGCCGGATCGAAGCGCCCAACACGTCGGACAGCAGCGTGGTCATCTGCAGGTTCGGAAGGAAGCGGCGGCGGGTCTTGTTGTTGGCGTGGCTGACGTTGTTGCCACTTAAAACGCCTTTGCCGGTGATCTCACAGCGTCGCGACATAACCTGGGTACCCTCTGGCCGGTAAGAAGCGGGGCTTATGACGGCGAGGGGAACGCGCGTCAAGGAGGAAGGCGGCGGTGGCGGCGGAATAGTTCAGCTACGTGGCCGTTGACGCCGGGGTTTTCCGGCCGGGGCGGTGGACGGCATGCCGCGCCTTGCCTCTTCCTCCAGCCATTGGACCACCGGATCGGCATCCTCGACGAAGGTGTGGCGATCCGGGTCTTTGCCGGCCGCGGCGCAAATCTTTGGCTTTGCCACCCGGACCTGGAGGAGACGCGCGTGTTCGCGTCAACATATACAGGCGAACGATCGACGCGGACAGGCCCGCGATATCAACGCGAAAGCGGAGGCAGGGGACGCACGGGGCACGCGAAACGCGAGGCACCTGACGACCGCCCTCCGGCCGCTCGCCAACAAATCCCACGAAAAGACGGCCTGGTCTTCCTGAGAAGACCAGGCCGAAGTTTGGTCAGGGGTAACAGGGGCCGCAAATGAGGCCCGTCGGCCGGTTGGTATGGTTGGGGGCAACACCAGCCGAGGACCTCAACCTATGGTAGTGGTGGCATCGGCGCGTGATCCCAGCCCGCGAATGCGCGTGAATTCGTCATGACAGACGATTTCAGACGCGTCCCGGTGCCGAATTTCCCTGACCGCCACGTTTTCTCAGACCCGGGACTTGAGCAAATCCCCATCCGGGCCGACTATCGGCGCAGACCATTCGCCCGGGCCCGAAAAGCCCAGTACTTCAGGAGGACACCGTAATGCCCGAAAGCCCAGCGGATAAGGCGCAATTCGAATTGAGCCAGACACGCCTGCCGTTGAACGGCATTACCGTTCTGGACCTCACGCTGGCGCGCGCGGGACCCACCGCCGTGCGCCATTTCGCCGATTGGGGCGCCAATGTCATCCGCATCGAGCCCCCGGCGTCGGACGGGGAGGACGTCGCGGGCCGCCGCCACGGCTTCGATTTTCAAAACCTGCACCGCAACAAGCGCGCCATCACCCTGAACCTGAAAACGCCCGAGGGCCACGCCGCGTTCATGAAGTTGGCGAAGACTGCCGACGTGGTGCTGGAAAACATGCGCGCCAACGTGAAACACCGGCTGAAAGTGTCGTACGACGACGTGAAGGCGGTCAATCCGCGGATCGTCTATGGCTCGATCTCCGGCTTCGGCCAGACCGGTCCGTATGGGCCGCGCGCCGGTGTCGATCAGATCGCGCAAGGCATGGGCGGGCTGATGTCGATCACCGGGCTGCCGGGCCAGGGGCCGGTGCGGGTCGGGATTCCGATTGACGATCTGACCGCGGGCAATTTGCTGGCTCTGGGCTGCATGATGGCGCTGTGGGACCGCGAGCGTACGGGCGTCGGCCGCTGGGTCACCACCAGCCTGCTGGAAGCGCAGATTTTCATGCTCGACTTCCAGGCCAGCCGCTGGCTGATTGAAAAGGAAGTCGCGGGCCAGGCGGGCAACGATCACCCGACGGGTATTCCGACCGGCGTGTTCCCGACCGCCGACGGGCACATCAACATCGCCGCCAGTTCCTCTCGCGTTTTCGCCCGTTTCTGCGAGACCATCGACAAGCCGGAATGGCTCCATAAAGAGGAGTGGAAAACCCAGGTTGGCCGCAGCAACGACCGCAAGACCATCAACGCGATGATCTCCGAGGTCACACGGACAAAACCGTCCGATCATTGGATCGAGGCGTGCGAGGGCAACGGCATTCCGTGCGGCCCGATTTATACCATCGACCAGGTCTTCGCCGATCCGCAGGTGAAACATCTGGGCATGGCGACCAAGATGAGCAGTCCGTATATCGGCGACGCCGACGTCGTGGCCTCCGCGATCAACATCTCCGGCTTCTCCAAGGCCATCCGGCTGCACACGCCGGACGCGGGCGAGCATCAGGACGAGGTGATGAAGTCGGTTGGCTATACTGACGCGGAGATCGCGGACCTGCGCGCGAAGGGAGTCATCTGACCATGCTGGAGAAACCTGGAATAACCGAACACGCGAACGGCAAGATGCTGGCGGCGCGCGACGGTGGCATCGGCCTCGTCACGTTCAACCAGCCGGAAAAACGCAACGCGATGTCGATGGAGATGTGGCTCGGGTTGGGCGATATCCTCGACGCGTTCGAAAACGACGACACGATTGGCGTGGTCGTGTTGCAAGGCTCTGGCGACAAGGCGTTTGTTTCGGGGGCAGATATCAGTCAGTTCGCCAAGAACCGGAACAGCGCCGAGACACAGAAGGAATACGACCGGATCACGGGCGTGGGACGGGAGAAGTTTCATAACTTCTCCAAGCCCATCATCGCGAAAATCCGCGGCTTCTGCATGGGCGGCGGGCTCGCCATCGCAATGGCGACCGATCTGCGGATTGGAACGCCGGACAGCCAGTTCGGTATTCCGGCGGCACGGTTGTCGGTGGCCTATGCGCCTGACTCCGTGAAACGCCTGATCGACCTGGTCGGTCCGGCGCACGCGCGGATGATACTTTACACCGCGCGGCGCATCGGCGGCGCCGAGGCGGAGCGGATCGGCCTGATCAACCAATGCGTGTCCGTGGAAGACCTGGACGAAACGGTCATGGGCATCGCGCGATCTATTTCCGAGAACGCGCCCCTTTCGGTCCGGGCTTCGAAACTGACAATTTCCGAAATGCTGAAGGACGAGTCGCAGCGGAACATGGCCGCGATTAAGGAAATCGGGGAAATATGTTTCAACTCCGCCGATTTCAAAGAGGGCCGCGAGGCGTTCATGGAAAAGCGGGTGCCGAAGTTTTTGGGCCGGTAGTTTCCCCGGTCGCGTAACGTTGGGGGGGAGCCTGGCTGTGCCGCGCGCCGGTGAACATTCGGCCGCGCGCCCTTTCCCCCCCAAGGTTCGAACGCCCGTAATGAAATTAGCGCGACGCTGGCCGCCTCAGTCACAACAACGGAGTCACCCGCGCCACGCCGCCGCGCGTTTCCAGCACATGACCGGACGGCACTTCGCGCCACGGTCCATCGTGCATATCCAGCGGCTCGGACAACACCAACACGCTGCCGCGGCCCGGGGCGAAGCGAACGGTTTCGTTTTGTATGTCGATCTCTTCGCCCTCGGCGAAAAACAGGCTGGGCGGATTTGGGTCGCTCGCGTAACGCAGGGCGAACAGCCGCTCCCCGTCCGCCAGCGCCGCCGTCATGCGAAACGGCTCCTGGATTTCATGCGCGGCCATGACCTCTCGAACAGCGGCGATGGCGCGCGCGAAAGCGCCGGGCGGGTCGTCTAACAGGCCGTAGCCGATGGCGAGCAGAAAAAACGCCTCGGTATCCGTGGTCCCGGTGCGATAGCGGTAGACGTCGCCCGGGATCAGATTTTCGATGTCCCGGCGGATGCGATCGTACCCGCCAATCTGCCCATTATGCATGAATAACGCATGCTCGTACCGGAATGGGTGGCAGTTTTCCCGGCTGGTCGACGTCCCGCTCGATGCCCGCACATGGGCGAAGAACAGACGGGAGCGGATCTGCTCCGACAGGCTGCGCAAGTTGGTGTCGTGCCAGGCCGGCAGCGTGTCGCGGTATAAGCCGGGAAAACCACGCTCCCCGTACCAGCCAAGACCGAAACCGTCGCCGTTGGTGGTCGTGGCCCCCTGTGTCGCGTGGAGGCTTTGCCGGATCAGCGAGTTTTGCGGTTGAAACAAAAGACTGTCGATGCGGAGCGGCGGTCCGGAATACGCGAGCCAGCGGCACATGATATGTTTCCCGTCCTGTCTGTGCCGCCAGTCTATCGCCACCGAGCTGGCGCGGGATACTCGTAACATCGGGCCGCGCGTATGACGTCTGTGGACCTGATGGCGCGCCGGAGGCATCGGCGATCCGAACCGGTACGACTGAAACCTCGGCGTCGATATCTCCATATTCGACACCGTTTCAGGTTGTGGTTCCTTGACTGACCCGCGTGTTTTTAAGAATGAGGTTTCCCGTAACGCTCCAACATCGCCGTCCCAATCTCTGGCGACGACGGCCAATGGCCGCGCCGCGCGCCGGCGTGGGTCGCGTACTCGTCCAGACGCTCGGGATTGGGTTGCACGATCTTCCCGCCCTCAAGGAACAAAAGCCCGATCTTATCCGTCGGCATACGCAGGACGAAGGCTTCGGCATCGTCCAAGGCGGCTTTTAACGCCTGCATGACCTTGGCTGGATCGACAGGTGGATCGCTGGCGATACGATCGAAATCCGCTGCCTTGTACCGGGCGAGCCGGCGAACTTCGTTGATCAGACCTTCGGGCGTAAAGCCCAGAGCCTTTTCGGCGGCGGCCCAGAGAACGGCGCCAAGGGGAAGAATATCGCGATGAATCGTTATCAGATCGACAATATCGCGGGGCTCGCGCCGGCCCGCCGCCGCCATGGCCTTGTTCGTTGCGAGGTCCACCGGGTGCAGGACGTAACCGAAGACCTCGTCCCGTTGCGTTGGGAAAAAGCGGAAGTCGCTGTCCAGAACCCATTCGAGCCGGGTGCTTTCGCCATCTCGCGAAACGATGGCCTGGTAGAATGTCGGTTCCCGCCGCCGCCAGTCCACCTTCACCCCGGCGGCCTCAAGCACCAACGCATCCGAGGCCCCGGCACGGGCCACGCCCTCCTCCCGATCGTGGAATATGTCGATATCGGCAGAAAACCGGGCTCCGGTCCGGGTCAACCAGGCACTACCCGCGACATAGCTTTCCGGATCGCGCTGGGCCGCCAGCAGACGTAAGATATCCGACTGGAGCTTACTGAGTGGCAAGAGCGCATAATCCTTCGATTTGTTCCGCCAGCCGGCGCGCGCCCCGATCGCCCTCGAACCGCAGGCTTCTCACGATCGCCAAGGCGTCCGCCGAGGTTGGGTCGCGCACGGGGCGGCTGCTCCACAACGCCACCGCCCCGTACTCGGCGAAGGCCCGCCAGTACAGCCGCTCAATCTCTCTGAGGCGTTCGACCTCGTTCATCCCGGGACCGTACTCGATCCCCCGGCGCCAAACAACAACCAAGCCCTTGCGCGCCCGCCGCCCTCTCTCTATATCTTTGGTCCATGATCCGCGCCCGGCACATCTTTGCCCTCACAGCACACGCAACCGCGTGTGTGAGCCCGCGCCCGTCCAATCTCCTCCTCCTTCGACTTACTCACCCCTGAGC
>JAYWAX010000240.1:0-2119 GCA_043782125.1 Acetobacteraceae bacterium
ATCGCGGACCGGCCGAACGCCCGCGTCGTCGTGTACGAGGATCTTTGCAAGAACCCGGTGGACGAATCCCGAGCGCTGCTGGCCTTCGCGGACTTGCCGTGGCACCCGCAAAGCGCGACATTTCTGGCTCGCAGCACGACACATGACGGTCAGGCGGGCTATTACGCGGTCGTTCAAAATTCCGTCGCCGCGGCGGAACGATGGCGGACAACGATGAGCCCGTCCGACCAGAGCGCCATTGGCGCCGTGGTGGCGGAATCGCCTCTCGCCAAGTACTGGCCCGGCCTGACGGCGTGACATCCGGGCGAAACCGCGCGAGGATCGGTGTGTGAACGTCCTCGCACCACCAAAAGCCCGGCTTCCGGTTGAAGTCGTCTACGACCTGATTTGCCCCTGGTGTTACCTGGGCGTGCGACGCCTGCTGCGTACGTTCCGGCGGCGGCCCGATTTGCTGTTCGACCTGTCCTGGCGGCCCTTCCTGCTGAACCCCGACATGCCCCGCAGCGGCATGTCCCGCCCGGATTACGTGATCCGCAAATTCGGCGGCGAGGAACGCGCCAAACGCCTGTATGCGTCCATCGGCGAACTCGGCAAGCGCGAGGGCATCGCCTTTGCCTTCGATCGCATCCGGCGCACCCCGTCCTCGATTGACGCCCACCGGCTGGTGCGCCTGGCCTCCCGTTACGGCTGCGCCGACGCCGTCGTGGAGGCTTTGTTCTCCGTCCATTTCGCCGAGGGCCACGACATCGGCGACCACAACGTGCTTATCGCCGTTGGACATGGCTGCGGGCTGGACGCGCGGGAAGTAAAGGCCTTCCTGGCCAGCGACGACGAGATCGAATCCGTCCACGCCGACAATCTCCGCGCCCACCGTCTGGGCATCAACGGCGTGCCGTGCTTTGTGATCGGCGGCCGCCACGCGATCGCCGGTGCACAGGAGCCAGAGGTGATCGAGCGCCTGCTGGACGTTGCTGCGGTGGACGCGGACGAGGACTGAACGCCGCGCCTACCGCGCCGGTGGCGTCACGCAGCCGGCGCCGCCTTTGACACTGGCCCGGAACGTCTGTTTGCCGCGCATTGCGACAATCATCGTTCCGCTTTCGACCGGCACCGCCTCGCCTTCCTCCGGCCCGAGCTTCAATTCCAGAACCACATGCCCGGCGCTGTCCGCCATGCGATAGAGTTGATATTCGAACAGATTGTATCCATTGTTCTTACCGCCGGTCGCGAGCCGTTGCAGCGTAACGGCCTGGCCGCCAATCTTAATCCGCGCGGGCTGGCGGACGTGATTCTGGCCGGTCAGTTTTTCGATAAACAAATAGGCGAATTTGTCCGTGTCCGGGTCGCGGTCCGCCTGCCAAAGTGCGACCGAGCAACCCTTGGACCGATCCACCTCCGATGTTTCAAATAGCTTCACATCGGCCTCGGGGCCGGCCGCCGGTTGCGCGAACGCGGGACAGGCGGCGGCAATAACCGTTGACAGGATGGCGGGTAGAAAACGCATGCGGTGACTCCGGGCTGATATGGTCGGGATCGCGCTGTCGGCCACGAAAATGGCGACGGCATGGCAGTCTCGCCAGGACAGCCCGGTCGTCAACACGCGGGCTCCCGGCAGGCCTCCGCCAGATGCGGCGCGAGTGCCCGGTAATCCGCCGCGCGCGGCGCGTTTGGCCGCCAGGCAAGGCCCAATGTCCGCCAGGCGCCCGCCGCGGCGAGGGGACGGACGACGAGACCCGTGCCCTCCATCACCCCCGCCGCGATCGCGATCCGAGGCAAAAGCGTGACCCCCAGCCCGCCAGCGACCATCTGCACCAATGTGTGCAGGCTGGTGGCGGCGTATGCGTCCTGCGCCTCGCCTTTTTCCCCTGCCAGCAGGCCGCATACGGCCAGCGCCTGTTCGCGCAGGCAGTGCCCCTCTTCCAGCAGCAACAAACGTTCCGACGCCAGGGCCGCCACGGGAATGGCGCTCTGATTGGCGAGACGATGGCCCAGAGGCAGCGCGACCAAAAATTCGTCCTGCGCCACCGCCATCGCGTCCGCGCCACCGCAATCGCATGGCAGAGCCAGTAACAGCACATCCAGCCGGTTGGCGTTGAGGCGGTCGACGAGACGGGCGGTC
>JAYWAX010000241.1:0-2118 GCA_043782125.1 Acetobacteraceae bacterium
TGGCCACCCTGGGCCACAACTCCCCCCTGGGCCAAAACTCTCCCCTGGGGCAAAACCCCGGTATCGTCGTGCTGCCGCTGCGGCACTGGTCGATACAGATCGCCCTTCCCAATGTCGCGTTGCCGCCCACCGACAATGTCGTGTTCCGCCGCGCCCTGCGGGCGGCGCTGGACATGGATGAGATCATGCAGGCGGCGTCCGACGGGCAATACAGCCTGAACGCCGGGTTTCAGTATCCAACCCAGGCCAGCCATTCCCAGGCGGGCCAGGAGACCTACAACCAGCATGATCCGGCGCTGGCGCGGCAGTTGCTGGTCCAGGCCGGTTACGGGGGGGAGCCGGTGATCCTTCTGGCCAACAAGGATCTGCCCGCGATCTATAACGCGGCCCTGGCGACGCAGCAGCAGTTGCAGGCGATCGGCATCAACGCGCAAATGAAAATCGTCGATTGGCACACCTCGGCACGGATGGCGGACGCCCATGACGGTGGCTGGCACCTGTTCTTCACCCGGTGGACCACGCAGCCCGCCCTGGGCGCGTACAACACGATACGGCTTCTCGCCGACCCCGGCGGGGGACGGCGTCTCGCCAATCCCGGCGTGGGGCGGCGTCCCGGTGGCGGACCCGACGATCCCGACCTTCTGGCAGCGTGGCGGGAGATGGCGGGCGCGCCGGACGCCGGCGACCGCGCCGCCGCCTTCGCGCGGGCACAGGCCCTGGCGTTGGACAGGGTCTACGCGATTCCCTTTGGCACTCTCACGAAACTACAGGCGAGCCAGGGCAACGTCCGCGGTTTCGCGCCGTTTCGTGTCCCGCGGCTGTGGAACGTATGGCTCGCCCCCCGAGACTGAGAAAAGACGCGTTTTTCCTCTTTTTTCAGCGTCCTTCAGGCCGCGCCATTACGACTTTCTGTCAGTTGTTTGCCCGGGCGTAAGGCGGGAAAGGCGAATTCTGAAATTTTTTCGTGAGAAGGCCCTTAATGAAAGGTTTTCGTACGAGCATTTCCCGATTGTAAGGCATCCCAGCCAGGGGCCGGATCGTGAACGGGGCGACGATTACCATGATGGACGACATGCCGAAGGCTTCCGCTCTCATCGCCCTGTCGCACACTCTGATGCGGCATGCGCTCGTGGCGCTGCTGCGTGAGGAACGGCCCGACTGGATCTGCGAGGACGTCAGCGGTCTTGAAGACCTGCGCATCAGACTGGTTGAAATGTCGCCCGCCCTCGTGCTGGTCGATCCCCGGCTCTGCTCGCTGGAAGGATTGCGCGGCCTGTGCGCGATGTTTCCGCATACGCGGTTCGTGGTGTTGTCCGAACAGGAGGACCGCGCGGCGATCCTGGCCTGCCTGGAAGCGGGCGCGCAGGGCTTCATTCCGCAATCCACGGCTCCCGCCCCGTTCATACGCGCGCTTGAAACCATTCTCATGGGCGGGCTGTTCGCCCCCGCCTCGCTCAGCGGCACGCCCATCCACCCGCCGGTGTCCCCTCATCGGCCGGAAATCAAACTGAGCCCGGCGCTGTCGCATCTGACGGAACGGCAGCGTGACGTGTTCGGACTGCTCGCGGAAGGATGCGCCACGAAAACCATCGCGCGTCGCCTGGACCTGGCCGTCGGCACCGTGAAAGTGCATCTCGCCGCGATCTATCGCACGCTTGGCGCCTCCAGCCGTCTGGAAGCCCTCGCCAAGGCGCACCGCGCGTATGCGGCGGCCTGATCAGCGGCTGCCGTTGTCAGTGTCCATCCGGGATCTGTTGTCTTTCTCTCGCGTGCCTGCCGAATGGGCGAGGGCGCGGGCGTGTCCCGCGGTGTCGGCTTTGGGAACGAGCCCCTGATCCTGGAGTGCGCCTGTTTCCCGGTTCCGGGTGAATGCAGGCATCGCGAAGCATCATGCTGGAGTTCTCAGAGCCGCGGAGCCGCGGGGAGTCTTTACCGGACGAGACACCAGACCTGTTGCAAAGGTCAGTTTTTCCTCAGAAAAATCAACGCTTTTGTCGCGCGGACCGTTGAAAGGCCGTTCTCCCCGATGGAGGGGTCATGGACCCGGCGAAGCCGTCAGGAAAACGCGGATGCACGCAGACAAGAAGGGATGGCGCTTCTGTGTGCCACGGACCATGC
>JAYWAX010000242.1:0-5934 GCA_043782125.1 Acetobacteraceae bacterium
TACCGACATTGAAGGCATCGACAACGTGATCCTGACCAGCACCGGCATCCCGGAGCCGGCGTCGCTTGCCACACTGGGCTTTGGATTGTTAGGTCTGAAGTTGCTGCGCCGCTTGAAGCGCGCCGGTTCCCGGCCGATTTGACGGAGCGGCGCCGAGGTAATGAGTCGCGTAAATCCAATATTCTGCCGCAGCGCCGCGAATGTTCATACGCCCTCTCCTACGCCATTTGCGCCTGGGAGCCCAGTACACACCGCTGGTTTCGATCTCGAAATCATGTCAACCGCCCGAACGCCTGACCCATCGCCCATCCCGTCACCCCGGCTCCCAGCCCGGCGGCGCCATCTCAAACCCTTCGAACCGAAACGCCGGCGCCACGACGCAGCAACACAGGCTCCACGCCCCCAACGATCGCGCCGCCTGCCAAATCCCGGCGGGCACTGTCGCGTGCAACACCGCCCCGGCCCCCAGGTCCGGGCCCAGGTGAATGGCCGGGCGCAGAGCCATCCGCAGTGCCAAGGGCGCGCCCGCCTGCCAGATCCAAACTTCCGCCGCGTCGACGCGATGCCAGTGACTGGCCTCCCCCGCCGCCAGCAGAAACAGGATCGAGGTTCCGGCGCCCCTTCCGCCATCGGCGGGCGCATCGCGCCACGTTTCCCGGTAATGCCCGCCCTCTGGATGCGGCCGCAACCCCAACGCGGCAGCCACATCGGCGGCCGCGGCGTTGGGGTCTCGAAGATCGATCATTCCTTCGGCGCGGTTTGGGCCATGCAGGCGTTCTTCGCGAAATCCTCATACCACGCCGCCAACTTCGGATGGCCATCGCGCCATTTATCGGCACTGTAACGGAAATCCAGATAGCCCAACGCACACGCGACGGCGATCGAGCCAATATCCAGTTGACGATGCGGCACATCGGCCTCCAGCGCGTCCACCGTCCGGCTTATCGCCGCTTTATGGCGGAGTATGACTGCGTCCCGCGCCGCCTCCTTCGGCCGCGCAATTTCCCCGCGGCACGGCACCGCCGCATCGAGGATTCCGTCCCCCATCGCCTGAAATTTCAACGCCCGCCAGCGCGCCGCACCGGCCGCCGGAAACAGCGCGGGCGCATCCCCCAGACTGTCCAGGAACTCGCAAATCACCGGACTATCGTAAACCGAAACCCCGTCATCGGCGACCAGACACGGCACTTTCGACGTCGGATTATCTGCCACCAGATCGGCGGGCGAAACATGCGGGTTTGAGTTATGCAACAAGATCCGCCCGTCCAGCCCGCGCGCGATGGCGCAGGCCATGACCTTGCGCACATAAGGACTGGTCGCCGAGTAATAAAGTTTCATTGCCAACAGCCTCTCAGAACCGGTCTTTTTTGCCACGCACATCCGCCAGCGCGGCCACATCCTTGGCCAGCAGGAACGGATTGGCGCGTTTTTCCACGCCCATCAACGACGGGATCGTCGGCTTGCCCGCGGCCCGCAGTGCCCGCACTTCCGCTGCCCGCGCCTGCAACGCAGGGTTCTCCGGATCGACGCTCAGCGCGAATTTCGCGTTGCTTTCGGTGTATTCATGGCCGCAGCAAACCAGCGTGTCGTCCGGCAGTGCGGCGAGTTTGCGCAGGCTGCCGAACATTTCTTCTGCGTTACCTTCGATCAGGCGGCCGCAACCCAGGCTGAACAGCGTGTCGCCCGATAGCAGGACGGGGCCGCCGGGGAAGAAGAAATTGATCTGCCCCCGCGTATGGCCAGGCGTGTCGATCACCTGCGCCGTGGCGTTGCCAAGCCGCACAATATCGCCTTCCGTCACGGCCTGATCCAGCTTCGGCAACCGGTGCGCGTCCGCCGCCGCGCCAACGACCATGCAGCCGGGAAAGCGCGCCCGCACCATATCGGTGTCGGCGATGTGGTCGCCGTGGTGATGCGTCAACAGGATTAAATCCAGGCGCCCGCCCGCCGCTTCCAGCGCGGCGACGATCGGTGCGCCCTCGGCCGGATCGACGATCGCCGTCGCGCCGGTTTCGGTGTCGCGCAGCAGCCAGGCATAGTTGTCGTTCAGGATCGGAACCGATTGAGCGGTCACGGCCATGGTGTTTTCTCCCCTGTTGGCAAAAAATCAGAAATCGAGATCGACGTAATGCGCGGGCGGCGTCAGACCCGGCACGCGGTCGGCGAGCAGCGTCCGGAAGCCGGGCCGGCACTTGATCCGCGCGTACCAATCCTTCGCGGGCCGTGACAGGCGCCAGTCCACGTCGCCGATGAAGTCCAGGCACGACAGATGCGCCGCGGCCGCAAAATCCGCCAATGACAGGTTCGGACCCGCCAGCCACTCGCGATTTTCCGCAAGCCAGCCCAAATAATCCAAATGGTAACGCAACGCCGTATAGCCGGTGCGGATCGCAGCCGGTTCGGCATTCCCCCGCCGCGCCTGCTGGCGCATGTATTTCTCGCCCAGAAGGTTCTGGGTCACTTCGGCGGCGAATTTACCGTCGAACCACGCGGTCAGGCGGCGGACCTCCACCCGTTCGGCGATCGTGTCGCCCAAAATGGGCAGTTCGGGATAGGCCTCGTCGAGATATTCGCAGATGACGGAGGAATCCGGGATGACGGCGCCATTGTCCTCGACCAGTGTCGGCACCGTGCCGGCGGGGTTGAGTTCCAGATATTCCTCCCGCCGCTCCCAAGGTTTTTCGACGATCAGATCGACAGGCAACCGCTTTTCGGCCAGCACGAGCCGGACCTTGCGGGCATAGGGCGACAACGGAAGATGATAGAGCGCGCGCATTGGCACCGTTTATCGCACCGTCCCGGATGTTTCGCCAATGGGGCAAGATTGCCGTTGGGGCGCGTCCCAGGGCGCGATACATTGGGCTGCTTTCTGGCGCCGCGCGACACACGCGACAAATCTACCCGCCACGCGCCATACCCACGCGACAATTGGGCGCCCAGAATGGGCAATGACCGACCTCGCCACGCGCCTCGACCCGGACGAAGCCGACTCGCTGATGGCCGTCCTGTTGGCGGAACTGACCGCCGGAGTCGGTGTTTTCACTGCGCGCGGCCTTCTGCGCACCGCAAACCCCACCTTGACCGCCATGCTGGGCTTGCCCGCCGCCGTCACCAAACCTGGCGCCGCGCTGTCCCGCCTGCTGGCCGCGGCGGGTGAAAGCGGGCTGCTGACCGACCCGCGCCCGACCATCGACCTCTTCGCCGCCCCCACCGGCGGCACCGCAACCTGGACCGGTTCCCTGGGCCGGCGCCTGGAACTGACCGTGCGGGTCCTCGCCCGCGACGCCCGGCTCGCGTTGTGGCGCGACGTGACCGAACGCGAACGGGACCGCGATACGCTGCGCGAAGAACGGTCCCGCATGCTGCACATGTTGGCGCATGTGACCGACGCCATCGTGATGATGGACCCCGATGGCGTGATCCTGCAGAACTCCGATCGCTCGGGCCGCCTGCTCGCGGTGCCCCCGGAGATGGTGGTTCCCGGGCGATCGCATCAGGACATTCTGCGCCACATGTACCGGCGCGGCGATTACGGGTTCGACACGCCGGAAGACGCGTTCGTCGCCCAACGCCGCGGCGCCATCCTGGCGGCGGGCAACCTGACCTTCACCGCGCCGATGCCCAACAGCATTTGGGCTGAATACAATTTCCGTCCCATGCCGGACGGGCACATGCTGGTCATCATCCGCGACGTGACCGCGTTCAAGGAACAGGAAATCGCGCTGCGCGACACGGCGGAGAAACAAGCCGCGCTGGCGGTGGAAAACGCCCGCCTACGGGACGAACAGGAAGCCAGTTACCAGGCGCAGACGCGCGAGCGCGCGTTTCTGCAATCGATCGTCGATAACGTCGATATCGGCGTCGCGGTCTGCGATTCAGACCTGAACATCCTGCTCAGCAACGCGTCCAACCCCGCCATCGACGGCGTTCCCCGCGAAGCATCCGCCGGTTTCCGCAACCTGCGCGACGCGCTGCGCTGGCTGCTGGAACATGGCCATCTGCCGCGCGAACACCCGGCCATCGAAGAAGATGTGCAGGCGCGCGCGCAGGAGTATTTGAGCGGGGAAATGTCGTCCCGGGTGACGCCAAGGCCGGGCGGACGCTGGCTGCGCGCCGATTGGAAAGCCCTGCCCAACGGCCAATGGCTGCTGGTCCACACCGACGTGACCGAGTCCATGCGCCGGGAAATCGCGCTGAAGGACGCGCATGCCGCGCTGCAATTGGAGGGCGAGCGGCTGAACGCCATCCTCGACAATCTGCCCGACGGCGTCGCGCTGATCGGCCAGGACGGCGAAATGATCCACTCGAACGCCGCCAGCCGCGCATTTAACTTCCCGCCGGAGGTCGATTTCAGCGCGTTCCGCTCGCTCCGCGACGCGATGCGCTGGCAGATGGAAAACGACGACGATCCGATGCCGGACAGCGACATCGACGCCAATCTCGACCGGCGCATGGCGATCTTCGCTGCCGCCGGGTCGCACCGCGGGGAAATCGCGCGCCACGGCCGCAATCTCGACGTGCGCTGGATCCCGCTGCCCGATGGACGGCGGCTGGTCCTGCATCACGATGTCACCGAGTTGCGCGCGCAGGAAGCCGCGGTCCAGCGGGCGCATGCCGCGACCGATCGCGCGCACGGCCTGATGCGCGACGTGCTGGACGGCATGCTGGACGGTGTCGCGCTGTACGGGGAAGCGGGCGAGGTCCTGTTCGCCAATCGCCCGTTCCAGATTCTGAACCGTATTCCGGACGACGTCTTCCCCACGCATAAAACGCTGGAAGACCGCATCCGCTGGCAACTGACCACCGGCGAAGTCGCCGGCGTCAAACCGGATATCGAGGCAAGCGTTCAAGCCGGCATGGACGCCTTTCACACCCGCGAACGCCGCCAGTCGGTGCGCCAGGCGAAGGACGGCACCTGGATCGACGTGCATTGGCTGCCGTTGCGAAGCGGGCGGATGCTGACCATCCACCGCGACATCACCGCGTTGAAAAAGCAGGAGCAGGAGGTCATCGAGGCCCGCCGCCTGATGGGCATGGTGCTGGACAACATGACAGACGGAGTCACACTGTACAGCCGCGACGGCACCCTCGCTTATACCAACAAATCCTTTTACCGCGTGCAGGAGTGGACCCCGGAACGCTTCGCGCCGCTGAAAAGCTTTCGCGCCATGGCCGATGCGCTGCTGGCACGCGGCTCGTTCGACCAGGCGTTCCACACCGCCGCGGTGCAGCGTTTCAACGCCGCCGACGGCACGCCGAAGTTACTGCAAACCAGCGCAGGCCGCTGGTCTGAGGGCTCGTTCCACCGCCTCGCCGACGGCGGCACTCTGGGCATTTTCCGCGACGTCACCGAATTGCGCGAGCGCGAACTGGAGCTACGCGAGGCGAACGACGCCACCGAACACGCCCGCGGCCTGATGCGCGAGGTGCTGGAAGGCATGATCGATGGCGTGTCCCTGTACGCCGGCGACGGCAAAGTCCTGTTCGCCAATGGACCATTCCGGGTCGTTAACAATGTGCCCCCGGATGTCTTCGAACGCTTTCATACCCTGGAAGACGGTATCCGCTGGCAACTGACGAACACCGAAATCGCATGGCCTGCCGAAACGATCGAGGACAGCGTCGAAGCGATCATGCGCCGGTTTCGCGCGCGTGAACCCCGGCAGATCATCCGTCAGACAAAGGACGGGCGCTGGGTCGATGTCCACTGGCTGCCATTGCCAGGCGGACGCATGCTGGCGATCCATCGCGACATCACCACGCTGAAGGAACGCGAGGAAGAGGTCCTTAAGGCCCGCACCCTGATGGGCACGGTGCTGGACAACATGACCGACGGCGTGATGCTGTACGACACGTCGGAAACCTGCGTTTACGCCAACAAATCCTTTTACCGCGTGCAGGAATCGACACCGGAACGAATCGCCCGGATGAAAA
>JAYWAX010000243.1:0-2107 GCA_043782125.1 Acetobacteraceae bacterium
GGCCAGCGATTCCCAGGCAAGCAGATAGTACAGAGTCTGGTTGGATTCGCCGATGATGGTGGTCCAGAAACCCGCCTGGCGGATGCCGTGCTTGTCCCATAGTTTCAGGGTGATGGTGTCGAAGCGTTTGTTCAACTCTGGCAGCTTGCCAGGGACGCATTCGTACATGCGCAATTCGTGGATCATTGGGATGCTTCCTCTCGCGTTCAGCGGACAGAGTTTGCGGCGGCGGCGCGCCACGGGCAAGGCCATCCCGTGGGACGCAAAATCGATCGCCTGGTAAATCCCGGCCAGCAGAATTTCGACACCGGCCGCCCCCATCGCCAGAGGCCGGTCGTGGCCGCCCTCCGGGAGGTGCTCCCATCCTCGCACGATCCCCATTCCCCGCGCCGAAACCAGCCCACTCTTGCGTCCGCCGGGGAATCGGGTATCTCCGCCGCCCAACAAGCAAGCCACGGAGAACGAGACGTGTCCGAGACAGGCCAGACCGTTCTTATCGAAATCGAGGGGCTGACCAAACGGTTCGGCGCCTTCACCGCCGTCGATAATGTCACCTTCAATGTCGCCAAAGGCGAAGTACTGGGCTTTCTCGGCCCCAACGGCGCCGGAAAATCCACCACAATGCGCATGCTCGCGGGGTTCATGATCCCGACAGCCGGCACCGCCCGGATCATGGGCCACGACGTGCAAACCGACGGCGTCGCGGCGCGGACCGTGCTGGGGTTCCTGCCCGAAGGCGCGCCGACCTATGGCGAAATGTCGGTCACCGGGTTCCTGAAATTCTGCGCCCGCATCCGCGGCTACCGCGGCTCCGAACTCGCCGACCGCGTCGCCCATGCTCTGGGCCTGACAAAACTGGAAAGCGTCCGCCTGCAACCGGTGGAAACACTGTCGAAAGGCTTCAAACGCCGGGTCGGCCTGGCGCAGGCCCTGCTGCACGATCCACCCGTCCTGGTGCTGGACGAACCCACCGATGGGCTCGACCCGAACCAAAAACACGAGGTCCGCGCACTGATCGACCGGATGCGCCCGGACAAGGCCATCGTCATCTCCACCCATATCCTGGAGGAGGTGGACGCGGTCTGCACCCGCGCTATCGTCATCGCCGCAGGCAAAGTCGTGGCCGACGCCACACCGGCCGAACTGCACGCAATGGCGCCGTCCGGGAAACTCGACGACGTATTCCGGCAACTGACGTTGGAGGCCGCCTGACCGTGCGCCAGACCCTGACCATCGCCGGACGCGAATTGTCCGCCTATTTCGCCACGCCCGTCGCCACCGTGTTCATCGTCATCTTCCTGGTCTTGCAGGGCACGCTGACCTTCAACATGGGCAATTTCTTCGATCGCGGCCAGGCGGACCTGAACCCCTTCTTCAATTTTTTGCCGTGGGTGTTTTTGCTCTTGGTTCCCGCCATCACCATGCGGCTCTGGGCTGAAGAACGCCGCCTCGGCACCATCGAGCTTTTGTTGACACTCCCTATCGCCCAGGGCCAGGCCGTCATCGGAAAATTCCTGGCAGCCTGGGCTTTTTGCGCCATCGCGCTGGTCTTGACCTTTCCAATTATCCTGACCGTGCGGTTTCTGGGCGATCCGGACATGGGGGTCATCGCGACCGGATATCTCGGCGCGCTGCTGATCGCGGGCGCCTATTTGTCGGTGGGCTCGGCGATGTCGGCGCTGACGCGGAATCAGGTCATTGCCTTTGTATTGGGGGTTGCCATCTGCTTCCTGTTCGCCGCCGCGTCGTATCCGCTGGTCACCGACTTCCTCAGCCGGAACACCCCCGCCATGGCGGAAGTGGCGCGCAGCTTCGCCATCGTGGACCGGTATCAGGCGTTTACCCGCGGCATCGTTTCGCTGCGGGATCTCGTGTTCTTCGCGACATTCATCGGGTTCTGGTTGTTCCTGACCACGGTGCTCGTCGACCAACGCAAGGCGGATTGATCCCATGCGGCGCCCCAATCCCTTCAGCCGTTTGGCGTTTTCCGTCATCGGAGTCCTCGCTGCGGCGGCCATCGCCGTCGGCGTCAACATGTTTGCCGACGCTCGCCTGTCCGGCGTCCGGATCGACGCGACCCAGGGCAAAATCTACACGCTGTCCAAAG
>JAYWAX010000244.1:0-2106 GCA_043782125.1 Acetobacteraceae bacterium
GCGATTTGAAATATCTACGTTCAGAGTGCGGGAGATAACCGCCATCGCTTCGGATGAACCTGCGTTCAACCAATTTGAAAAGGCCATGCAAGAGGAGACGGGCTTAGGGCTCGTAATGAAGCTAAACGCCTTCGCGATCCACCCTACCGCGGAAGATCGGGAGGCAATCGCGGCCGAAGCAAGCGTCCCTCAGCGCACATCGAATAATAGGCTTTTGGTGGAGGGGGTTGGATTCGAACCAACGTAGGCGCAAGCCAAGGGATTTACAGTCCCTCCCCTTTAGCCACTCGGGCACCCCTCCGGCCAAGGCGCGCGAGATACCGCCAAACCGCCCCCTACGTCAATCGCCTCTCTCGATCCGGCGCAGCGCGGGCAGCAGAAACAACGAAAACCCCGCGCAAACCGCCATCGCCAGAAACGCGAATCCCCCGTAACGCGCATACAGGAGCCCGGTCAGCAGCATCATCAGCCCGTTCGGCACCCCCTGCCCCAACGCGGAGTGCAGCGCCTGCGCCGTCGCCGCGCGCTCCGGCGGGACAAACCGGCTGAGTATCATCATCGCCGACAAATGCTGCATGGCGAAGGTCGCGGCGTGCAGCAATTGCAGCA
This sequence comes from Acetobacteraceae bacterium, assembly GCA_043782125.1. Taxonomy (GTDB): domain Bacteria; phylum Pseudomonadota; class Alphaproteobacteria; order Acetobacterales; family Acetobacteraceae; genus Rhodopila. The sequence goes on from JAYWAX010000244.1 coordinate 610, forward strand.
CCGCCAAGACCGCCAAGGGGGGCGCGAACGCCGTTCCGGTCCACCGGATCACCGCGGCCAAGGCGGCGCACGCCGTCAGCCCCGTAAAACCCAGGTGAGCAATCAGACGGCGGCCCCAGAGGAACAGCGCGACCTCGACGACGATGCCCTCGGCGAACAGCAACCCAATCGTGTCGTCGCCATAACCGAGGGAACGCCAGTACAACGCCGCGAACCCGTAATAAGCAGCGTGGGAGCCCTGGATCAGCGCCGTGCAGGCCACCACGATCCGGAACGGCGTCAATCGAAACAGCGCCCACCCGCCCACAAACCGCGGTCCCGACGGCGGCACCTGGGCTTCCGGCAGAAACCGCGTGAACAGCGCGGCCAGCCCGTATCCGAATGCCTGCAACCAGGGCACCACGGCCGTTCCGGCGAACGCCAACACCTGGCCCGCCGCCGCCGTGACGATCATGTAAGACACCGAGCCCGCCGCCCGCACCGGCCCGTATTCCATTTTCCCTTCCCGCGCCAAGGCCAGCGCCAGCGAGTCCGACAGCGGCCCCAGCGCCGAGGCCGCGACACCGAGAAGCGCCGCCACGATCAGGATCGGCACAAACCCGTGCAGCGGCAGATACGCCAGGCTGAGGCAGGTGGTGGCGCAGGCCGCCGCCGTCATAACGTGCCGCCGGTGTCCGATGCGATCGGCGAACGTGCCCCAGCCCGGCCCGGAAATGACCCGGAACAAGGACGCAAAACCCAACACCTGGCCGATCGCGGTGGCGCTGAGACCTTGGCCCGCGAACCACAGCGGCATGAAGGCGTTGACGGCGGTCACCGCGAACAACGCCGCCATGAACAATCCGACCCGGAAGCCTGGCGTCATGTCAGGTGCCGCTGTGAATCGCCGCGACCTCCCGGACCTTGCGGGCCATGGCGGCGATCCCATTGCCTCGATTGGTGGACAGCGCCTCCAACAGACCGAAATCTTTCAGGAAGACCGGGTCGGTCGCGAGGATTTCGTCCGGGGAGCGCCCGGAATAAACCCGCAGCAGCAGCGCGATCAGGCCCGAAACGATGGCGGCGTCGGAAATACCCGCAAAGAACAATTTGCCGTCGCGATGCACCGCCTCCATCCAGACGCGGCTCTGGCAGCCCGGGACGCGGTGGGCGTCGTCAGACCAGGACTCGGGGAAGGCGGGCAGTTTGCGGCCCATTTCGATAATGAACTGATATCGGTCCATCCAGTCGTCGAACAGGTCCAGATCCTCGCCGATCGCCGCGATGGCGGCGGCGGCAGAGGCTTCTTCGGGCAGCAGGAAGGGATCGCCGGTCATTCAGAGTTTCAACAATTTCTTGGCGTTGCCGCTGGCGATCTTCGCGCGATCGCCGGCGCTGAGGGGGATTTTATGCAGCCAGTCCGTCGCGGGCTTGTTCGCCGCGAAGGGCCAATCGACCGAGAACAAGATGTGATCCACCCCGAGTTCCTGCACGCACAACATCAGCGCCGGATCGGAC
>JAYWAX010000245.1:0-2104 GCA_043782125.1 Acetobacteraceae bacterium
CCAGGGCGGTTCGGCGGGGAACAACAGCATTCTGGGCGGCTCTGGCACGGCGACATTGTTCGGCGGCGGCAGCGGCGACAAGCTGTTCGCGGGCAGCGGTGCGGGTGCGTTGCAGGAATTGCATGCGGGGCTTGGCAACGAAACCCTGACCGGCACGTCCGGCCTTGGTAACGACACCTTCTTCGGCGGCGCGGGCAGCGCGACGGTTTACAGCGGCGCGGGTGCCAATCATTACGTCGCGGGCCAGGCCCTCGGTTCGATGGAAGTCCATGTCGATTCGCTGACGGGCGGTTTCCAATCCAGCAGCAATCAGTTCGACTTTATCTTCGGACAGGGCGGCGGGTCGGTCCAGGCGACCGGGTTCACGACCGCCGGCCAGATTAAATTCCATCTGATCGGGGCCGGGTGGGGCGGCAACTCCACGGCGCAGTTGGCGCAGAACGCGGTCATCGGAAGCGACCTGCACGTCACATTGAGCGACAACACGCAGGTGACGTTCCTGAATATCGCCAACGTGTTGACGACCGGCTCGAACTTTGTCTGACCGGGTGGGTATTGGCATGCGATCGATCAGCGATGGACGGAGAGAACCAATGACCTCGGGTTTGCCATCAGTCACCGCCCCGTCGGATCGGGTTTTGCCAAGGTCGTTGCCAGGGCCATTGAACGCATTGACAGGAGTCAGGATTATGAAATTCGGTTTGTTGCTGGCCACCGCCACCGCCGCGTTTTTTATGGGCGGGCACGCGGCGCGCGCCGCGGCAAACTTCGCGACCATTATCGATCCGCTCGATGCCGCCAGTCATACCGAGGCGAACGGCATCAATAACGCGGGCCAGGTTGTCGGGATGTCGTTGAACGGGGCAGGCAACGCAAAAGGGTTCAGCCGTTCCCCGGGCGGGGCCTTCACGCCAGTCAATGTGTCGGGTTCGGCGATGACCACGGCGTCCGGCGTTAACGGGTCTGGTCAGATCACCGGGTTCTATTCGAACGGGTCTGGCGACGGCATGCACGGGTTTATTCAGACCGGCGTGACCCAAACTTCGTTCGATGCGCCTGCGGCGGCGACTGCCGGCGCGACTTATGCGACCGGTATCAACGCATCGGGTGCGACGGTCGGGTATTTTATCGATGGCTCCAACAACACGCACGGATTCAGCCGCTCGGCGGGCGGAAGCTTTACGACTTTGAACGCGACAGGCGTCGGCACCGTGACGTCAACCCAGGCATTCGGGGTCAATAACGCCGGCACGATCGTCGGTTCGTTCAGCGACGGCACCGTCACGCACGGGTTCGTCAAGGTCGCCAGCACGTATGCTATTCTGGACGATCCTCTGGGCGTCTACGGAACCTTTGCCACGGGCATCAACAACGTGGGCGATGTTGTTGGCTACTTTGTCGATGGCTCCGGCATCACGCACGGCTTCGTCGATTTCGGCGGCGCTGCCGGCGGGACGAACTTCGTCACCATCGATACCCCCACGGCCGATACCGTGACCGTGATCAACGGCATCAACGACTGGCGGGTCGTGGTCGGTTATTCGGTCGATACCGGCGGCGTCTTCACCGGCTTCACCGCCGAAGTGCCGGAGCCCGCCTCGCTCGCGCTGTTCGGTCTCGGCTCGTTGGGCCTGGCCGTGCTGCGCCGCCGCCGGGCGTCTGCCGCCATCGTCTGAGCCATCCAAGCCCAGAGTGTTCATGCTTCGAACATCGCCCGCCCTTCCAGGCGGGCGATGTCGTTACAGGCCGTCCCAGCGGAGCCGCCGGTTCCGGTATCGCTCTATTGAGCCCAGGGACGATCCCACTCTATATGCGCGGCGCGAATGCTTGTGAGGCGTGCGCGTCTCGTGACCCGGAAGGCGAATTTCGATGGCCAGCTACCAATACGTCTATGTGATGAAAGATCTGACCAAGGCGTTCGCCGGCGGGCGAGAGGTCTTTAAGGGCATCACTCTCTCCTTCCTTCCCGGCGTGAAGATCGGTGTTCTCGGCGTGAACGGCGCGGGCAAATCGACCCTCATGAAAATCATGGCCGGCATCGAAACCGAATTCGGCGGCGAGGCATGGGCTGCCCCCGGCGCGACCGTCGGGTATTTGTCGCAGG
>JAYWAX010000246.1:0-2101 GCA_043782125.1 Acetobacteraceae bacterium
ACCGCTGCCGATGGCCCGCTCGGGGGCGGGCCATGGCGGGAAAGGCATGGCGGCTGCATTCAAACGAATATCCTGGTTACGTCACCGCTTGACCCGCGCGTGCCGCGCGAACACACTCCGCGACGAGTTAAGACGAGATAAAGGGAGAGCGCGCGATGCCTCAGGTCACCCTGACGGTGAACGGAAAGCAGCACACGGTGGAGGTCGAGAACCGCACCCTGCTGGTGGAAGTCTTACGGGAAAAGCTGGCATTGACCGGCACCCATGTCGGCTGCGACACGTCGCAATGCGGTGCGTGCGTCGTGCATGTCGATGGAATCTCCGCGAAGTCCTGCACCATGCTGGCGGTTCAGGCCGACGGCACATCGGTGCTCACGATCGAAGGACTGGCGGCAGCGGATGGCACAATGCATCCAATGCAGGAAATGTTCCGCGAGCATCATGCGTTGCAGTGCGGCTTCTGCACGCCGGGCATGGTGATGTCGGCCATCGATCTGGTTAACGCGCATCCCTCCGGGCTGACAGAGCAGGAAATCCGCGAAGGACTCGAAGGCAATCTCTGCCGCTGCACCGGTTATCATAACATCGTCAAGGCGATCGCCGCCGCGCATCCTCTGATGCACGCCAAGGCCTAATTCGCCAGAACAGGGGAGATAACGCCATGGGCTTCGAAGGCATCGGCGCATCCGTCCGCCGCAAGGAAGACGCGCGTTTCCTGAACGGACGCGGCCATTACACCGACGACATCAACCGTCCGGGACAGGTGTACGCCTATGTGAAGCGGTCGGATCGGGCGCACGCGAAAATCAACGCCATCGACATATCCGCCGCGGCGAAGGCGCCAGGCGTGGTCGCGGTCTTCACCGGCGCCGACCTGGCGAAGGAAGAAATCGGCGGTCTGCCCTGCGGCTGGCAAATCCATAACAAGGACGGCTCGCCCATGGCGGAGCCGCCGCATCCCGTGCTCGCGATCGGCAAGGTGCGTCATGTCGGCGATCCTGTCGCCGTTGTCATCGCGGAAACGAAACAGCAGGCCAAGGACGCCGCAGAACTGCTGGAAATCGATTATACGGACCTGCCTGCGGCGGCGACGCTGACAGCGGCACTGGCGTCCGGCGCGCCCACGGTACACGACGAGGTCGCCGGTAACATCTGTTACGACTGGCATATCGGCGACAAGGATGTCGTCGATGGCGTGTTCGCCAAGGCCCACAAAATCGTGCGTCTGGATCTGACCAATAACCGGCTGATCCCGAACGCGATGGAACCTCGCGCGGCGATCGGCGATTACGACGTCAATTCCGGCGAGTACACGCTTTATACCACCAGCCAGAACCCGCATGTGATCCGGCTGCTGATGGGCGCCTTCGTGCTGCACATCCCCGAAAACAAGCTGCGCGTCGTGGCGCCGGATGTCGGCGGCGGTTTCGGATCGAAAATCTACCATTACGCCGAAGAAGCCATCGTCACCTGGGCTTCCGCCAAAGTACGCCGCCCGATCAAATGGACGGCCGAGCGGACCGAAAGCTTCATGTCCGACGCGCATGGCCGCGACCATCTCAGCAGCGCGGAAATGGCCATCGACGAACAAGGCATCTTTCTTGGTTTGCGCGTCTTCACCAAGGCCAACATGGGCGCGTATCTCTCGACTTTCGCGCCCGCCGTGCCGACTTATCTTTATGCCACGCTGCTCGCCGGAACCTATAAAACCCCTGTGATTTACTGCGAGGTCAAGGCAGTCTTCACGAACACCGTGCCAGTGGACGCCTATCGCGGCGCCGGGCGGCCGGAAGCGAGCTTCCTGATCGAACGGCTGGTGGACGCGGCGGCCTACGACACCGGCATCGATCGCATCGAAATCCGCCGCCGCAACTTCATCCCGGCCGATGCTTTCCCGTATCAAACGCCGGTCGCGCTGCAATACGACAGCGGCGATTATCAAACCACGCTGCGGGTTGCGTTGAAAAACGCCGACTGGGACGGGTTCGAAGCGCGCCGCGCCGAGGCGAAATCGCGCGGTAAGCTGCGCGGGATCGGAATATCGACCTATCTGGAAGCCTGCGGCATCGCCCCATCGGCGGTCGTGGGATCGCTTGGCGCC
>JAYWAX010000247.1:0-5881 GCA_043782125.1 Acetobacteraceae bacterium
CTGGTAAAAGACGTGGATGGTCCGCCTTCGCGGACCATGACGGGGTGTGGCGGCGCGTGCCTCAAACGGAGCGGTTATTCTTCGCCGTCGCCTTAGGGGGGGGCGGGGGCATTCCCCGCCTGCGTTCACGACGCGGCGTTCATGCCCCGGGTTTCCTGCCCTGCCTTCATGCGCGGGCCTTCATGCCCCCCCGCTTCATGCGCCGGCCTTCACCACCCGGAACTGGCCGACCAGCCAGACCGTATACCAGCGCATGATCCAGGGGATCGGAACAAGAAATATCGAACACAGGCCGCAGACCAGCGTGCGCCACAGGATAGCCCCGCCGCTACCGTGGAACTCGAATCGCGCAGTGCCGCTTATGTTGCGGCAGATCCATTGGAACATGGCACGCATGACCCAGGCCCAACCGATGATGGTGATGAATGAGAGGTAGAGGAGAAGGTTCCAGCCGATAAAGCCCATAATCTTCCCGTCGAATGAAAGCCGCAGCGACCCGTCCTCGGTTCCCAGTTTCGCCACGAACCAGCGCAGGATCGGAACCGTCAGAATCCAGGTGATGGGCGCGGTGACGAGGCCGCCGCCGGGCAGCACCATCCCAGCCAGACCAAGCGCCGCGACGCACACGAAGATCAGCCAAATGTCGCCGGGCTGCCCGGAAAACGTCAGCCGCCGTCCGCCCGGAAGCACCGTATGGACGCTGAGAAACCGGTAAAATTCGGTGCCCGTCCAGGGTGCCGGCACAACAAGCAGCGATCCCACCATCAGCAACAGGAAGCGCCCAAACAATCCCCAGACCGGCAAGGTCGAGGTCACCTCGCCCATGGGGATGCCCATGGGGATCCCCGTGGGCGGCATCGCGCGCGCAGGCGGAATAGCTTGTCCGGTTTCGAATATCGGCGGCGGGGGCGGCGCAGGACGGCCCGCGAATAAAGGCGCGAATTTGTCGATGTGACCGGCGGCGCGCCAGTCCGGCAGTTCCGGGTACCAGACCATGGTTTCCGGCCCGATGGCGCCGTCGCGCATAAGGCGGAGAAACTCGGCCTCGGCGTAGGGACCTTGCCGGTTACGCGCCTGGTCGAAATAGTAAAATTGGCCTTCCGCGCCGCTCATGTCGAAGCCCTCTGCTGTTGTGAAGCCACGATCCTGGCGCAGGTTACGACGGGATCGCCGTTCGCGCGATTCGATACGGAGGCAAACGGGATGCCACGCGGCGTTACCCCTGCCGCGTGAACGTCCAATACAGCGGCTTTCGCCCAGAGCGTACGGCTTTCGCCTCGTAACGCGTTGGGGGCCAGCCCATTGGCCGGGTTTCGGCGGGCGGCGGGGCATCGAACAGCGTCTGGTCCGCCATCACCGCGCGGACCCAGTCCTGGTAAGTCGGATCGTCGCTGGCCACACGCCAGGTCGCGCCTTGTTTCAGGACGCGCGCGACCAGCGGCAGTTGCGCGGGGTGGACGAAGCGGCGCTTGGCGTGGCGCGACTTCGGCCAGGGATCCGGAAACAGCAGGAACAGCCGGTCCAGACAGGCATCTGGCAGCTTCGTCAGCAGCAGACGCGCGTCATCGGGCCATATCCGGAGGTTGGCGGGCAGAGTCTCGTCCGCTTCCCCGCCTTCCGGCACCAGGCGCGACAGCAGCGAACAAATACCGTTTTCGAAGACTTCGCAGGCGATCAGGCCATTGCCGGGGAAGGCGGCGATCTGGGCCAGCGCGTGCTCGCCGCCGCCGAAGCCGATTTCCAGCCACAGGGCGTTCGGCTGGAACCCGAACGCGCGCAACGGATCGTCCGGGTCCAGAGCCAGCCGCGGCAACGTCTCCGCCAGCAGTTTTTCCTGGCGAGGACGCAGCTTATGGCCGCGGGCGCGGCCATAGAGGCGGCCGGGGGGCGGTTTCACCTCAGGCGGCATGCCGTTCGCCGCCCTTGGTTCGGACCGTCCCCTTTGGCATCGTCTCCTGGCACGCGCCGGTCTTATCGCCCGAAGGCGGCCTTCAGCGCGGGCACCAGGTCGGTGACTTCCCAGGTGAAGGTGCCCAGATCCATGTCGGGTTCGCGGCCGAAATGGCCGTAAGCGGAGGTCGGGACGTAGATCGGGCGGTTCAGGTGCAAGTGCTCGCGAATACCGCGCGGCGACAGGTTCACCAAATCGCGCAGAGTCTTTTCCAGCCGCGCCTCGTCCACGTCGTTCCCGGTGCCATGCAGATCGACATAGACCGACAGCGGATAGGACACGCCGATCGCATAGGCGATCTGGATCGTGCATTTGTCCGCGAGGCCCGCCGCCACGACGTTCTTCGCGAGGTAACGGCACACATACGCGGCCGAGCGGTCCACCTTGGTCGGATCCTTGCCGCTGAACGCGCCGCCGCCGTGCGGGGAGGCACCGCCGTAGGTATCGACGATGATCTTGCGCCCGGTCAGGCCGCAGTCGCCGTCGGGGCCGCCGATCACGAACTTGCCGGTGGGGTTGACGTAGAACTCGCGCTCTGGCGGCATCCAACCCTTCGGCAGGGTGCTTTCCACCAGCGGCCACAGGATGCGCTTGATCTCGTTCTGGTCCATGCCCTCGACGTGCTGGGTGGACACGACCACGGCGGTGGCGCCGACGGGTTTGCCATCGACATAGCGCAGTGTGACCTGGCTTTTGGCGTCGGGCAGCAGGCTGGTGAAGCCTGACTCGCCGGCCTTGCGGCGGTCGCGGACATGGCGGAGAATTTCGTGCGAGTAATACAGTGGCGCCGGCATCAGGCCGGCCGTTTCGCGGCAGGCGTAACCGAACATCAGGCCCTGATCGCCCGCGCCCTCGTCCTTGTTGCCGGCGCTGTCCACCCCTTGCGCGATATCCGACGACTGCGAGTGCAGGTGGACCGCGATGTCGGCGTTGGCCCAGTGGAAACCGGCCTGTTCGTAGCCGATGTCGCGAATGGCCATGCGGCAGAGATGCGCCAGCAGTTCGTGCGTGACCGATTCCGGGCCGCGGGTTTCGCCCGCCAGCACCACGCGATTGGTGGTGACCAGGGTTTCGCAGGCCACCCTGGCATAGGGATCGGCGGCGAGAAAGGCATCCAGGACCGTGTCGCTCAACCGGTCGGCGACCTTGTCGGGATGGCCCTCGGAGACTGATTCCGAGGTAAAGAGATACTCACCAGTGTCGCGCATGGGGACCCTCTCCGTGACCATGCCGGGGAGTCCGGCTTTGGCTGGCTTAAGACCGGCGGTGTGTGGCGGAATGAGGTGCGGGGGTCAAGACGGAACGGCCGGGCGCGCAGGCCAGGGGAGAGGGCCCCGGAACAGGGCGCGGGGAGCAGGCCCGGGAAGAGCCATGCGGTGGGCGCGACGGAGAGGTAATCCGAAGGGCGCCCCGGCGCGTTTCCCGGGGGAGAGCGCCGCACAGGGCAATTGCTTGAACGACACCGCTGCGCCACTTCCCGTGATGGCATGCCGCGACCGTGCCATACGGAGCGGCACCGCCTCGGGAACGAAGGCACCGGATGGTCCCCTGTGGCGCTTTCTTTGCGAACGGAGCCGCCGGCGCCGGTTCCGATGGCCCGGTCGAGCCGTGCCATGTCGAAGAACGGTATGCGGCCACGTTCAAGCGATTGCCCAGGAGCGCCGCAGGCGCTTGTTGCCCGGACTCGGAACGTGAGGTTAGTGTGCGGCCACGCGACGGGAACACAGCATGAACGATTTGTTTGGCGCCGGAACCGGTCCGGAAGGCGCGAGGGCGATTGCCAAAGACACGGCGGCCAATGCCACGGGCGCCAAGGAGGCGCGTGCCAAAGACACGGCAAAGCCCGGCAAGCCCGCGACATTGACCGGCGCGGACGATTATTCCGCAAAGGACATTGAGGTGCTGGAAGGGCTGGAGCCGGTCCGGCGCCGGCCCGGCATGTATATCGGCGGGACCGATGAAACAGCGCTGCACCATCTCGCCGCCGAAATCCTCGACTACGCGATGGACGAGGCGGTCGCGGGCCATGCCAGTTTCATCGAAGTCACGCTGGAGGAGTCCGGCTATCTGGTCGTGCGCGACAACGGCCGCGGCATTCCGGTCGATCCGCACCCGAAGTTCAAGAATCTCAGCGCCTTGGAGGTGATCCTCACCACGTTGCATTCCGGCGGCAAGTTCGGCGGCAAGGCGTATGCCACCTCCGGCGGTCTGCATGGCGTCGGCAGTTCCGTGGTCAACGCGCTGTCGGAGGTCATGGAGGTCGAGGTCGCGCGGGACCGTCATCTGTATAAGCAAAGTTTCGCCCGTGGCGCGCCCACGACGAAGCTGATCGACGCGGGTCCCGTGCATAACCGGCGCGGCACCTCGATCCGGTTCCTGCCCGATGCGACCGTGTTTCCGAACCCCAGGTTTCAGCCGCCGCGGCTGTACAAGCTGTGCCGCTCGAAGGCGTATCTGTTTCGCGGCGTCGAAATCCGCTGGAACTGCGATCCTGCCCTTTTGAAAGGCGGCAAAGACGACACGCCGGCCGAGGCCGTGCTGCATTTCCCCGGCGGCCTGCGCGACAGTCTGGAAGCCGATATTGGCGCCGCGCCGCGCGTGCTGCCCGCGATCTGGTCGGGCGAGGCCGCGCTGCCGGGCGAGGCGACCGGACGCCTCGAATGGGCGATCTGCTGGTTAGACGACGGCGAGGGGTTTCTGCATTCATACTGCAACACCGTCCCCACGCCCCAGGGCGGCACCCACGAAGCCGGGTTCCGCGCCGCAGTGGTGAAGGGGCTACGCGCCTGGGGCGAGCAACGCGGCAACAAGCGGGCGGCACAGATCACGGCGGACGACGCGCTCGACCCGATCGCCGCCAAGTTGTCGCTGTTCATCCGCGAGCCGCAATTCCAGGGCCAGACCAAGGAGAAGTTGACCAATACTGAGGCAACGCGGCTGACCGAAACGGCGTTGCGCGACCGGTTCGATCATTTTCTGGCAGGCGACCCGGCCTCCGCCGACAATCTGCTGGCCTTCGTGATCGAGCGTGCCGAGGAACGGATCCGGCGCAAGGAGGCCAAGGACACGCCGCGAAAATCGGCGACGCGGCGGTTGCGGCTGCCGGGGAAGTTGACGGATTGCACGCGGGAGAACGCGGCGGAGACGGAGATTTTTCTGGTTGAGGGCGACAGCGCCGGCGGTTCGGCCAAGCAGGCGCGCAACCGGGAAACGCAGGCGGTGCTGCCGCTGCGGGGGAAGATTCTGAACGTCGCCTCGGCGTCGGCCGACAAGCTGCGCCAGAACCAGGAATTGCGCGACCTGATAGAGGCGTTGGGCTGCGGTGTCGGGGACCGGTTCGATCGGGCGAAGCTGCGTTACGGGCGCGTCATCATCATGACCGACGCGGACGTGGACGGGGCGCATATCGCGTCGTTGCTGATGACGTTCTTTTACCGGGAACTGCCGGAACTGGTGAAGCACGGGCATATTCATTTGGCGCAACCGCCATTGTACCGGCTGACCCAGGGAGCCAAATCGGTTTACGCGATGAACGACCAGGACCGCGAACGGAAGATGAAGTCGCAGTTCAAAGCCGGCACGAAAGTCGAGGTTTCGCGGTTCAAGGGATTGGGCGAAATGCCGCCGGCGCAATTGAAGGAAACCACCATGGACCCAACGAAACGGACGCTTTTAAAAGTGGTATCGGCGCCCGAGGAGCGGGCGGCCACGGCAGATTTGGTGGAAAGCCTGATGGGACGGCGGCCGGAGTTGCGGTTTCAGTTCATCCAGGAGCACGCGAAATCGGTCGAAGAGGTGGATGTTTAAGCTTTGCCGTTCGCGCGTTATACCGACGGCCCTTGATGTTGACCCTTCGCGGCGGATGCACGCCATCGTCATGGTGCGCGCAGGCGCACCATCCACGCCTTGGTTTTTGCCGGGGAAGTCTTG
>JAYWAX010000248.1:0-2097 GCA_043782125.1 Acetobacteraceae bacterium
GCCGACGGAATTGACCAAGGCGCTGCTCGCCCGCATCGACCACCTCCAACCGAAGCTCCACGCGTTCATCCGCCTCGACGCGGACGCGGCGATGGACGCCGCGAAAACCGCCGAGGCGGAGATGGCCCAGGGCCGGTCGCGCGGGCCGTTGCATGGGGTTCCTGTGGGGATCAAGGACATTATCGATGTCGCGGGCCTGCCCACCACGGGCCATTCGAAAATCCTCGTCGATAACGTCGCCAAACAAGACGCCGCCTGCGTCAGCCAGCTCCGCAAAGCCGGCGCGATCGTACTGGGCAAGCTCAGCACCCATGAATTCGCCATCGGCGGGCCGAGTTTCGATCTGCCGTTCCCCCCCGCGCGAAATCCCTGGAACCCGAGGCACCACCCCGGCGGGTCCTCGTCCGGCTCCGGCGCGGGCGTCGCGTCCGGGATGTTCCCGCTGGCGTTGGGCACCGACACCGGCGGGTCCGTGCGCAATCCGGCGAGCGTTTGCGGCATTGTCGGACTGAAACCGACGTACGGGCTGGTCAGCCGCCGCGGCGTGTTCCCGCTCGCCTTTACGCTGGACCATGTGGGGCCGATGACCCGCACCGTCGCCGACAACGCGCTGCTGCTCGACGCGCTGGCCGGTCACGATCCGCTCGACCCCGGCAGCGCCGCCACGAAGGTCCGGAATTTCGGCGCCACGCTCGACCGCGGCGTGCGCGGCCTGCGGGTTGGCTTCATCCGCCACTTCCACGAAACCGACATGCCCGCCCACCCCGATGTCACCGCCGCGCTGGAAGACGTGGAACGCGTGCTCCAGGTCGAGGGCGCCCAGGTGGAAACGGTGAAGCTGCCGAGTTTGGCGGAATTCGCGGGGATCAATCGCGTCATCCTGTGTTCGGAGGCCTGGTCGATCCATGCGCCGTGGCTGCGGAGCCGTCCCGGCGATTACGGCGCGCTCGCCCGCCGCCGCCTGCTGCCTGGTGCCTTCATGACCGCGGGCGATTACATCGGCGCGCAACGCCGCCGCGCGGAGCTGATCGCCGCCGTCAATGACAAGCTGCGCGATTACGATGTGCTGATGTGCGCCAGCTCCATGGACCCTGCCAGCGAGATCGAGGACGCGGCCGAAACCGCCCGCACCTATCCGCGCCAGGCGCGCGCGCCGTTCAACGTCACGGGCCATCCGGCGCTGGCGATGATGTCCGGCCTGTCAGGCAATGGGCTGCCGGTTTCCGTCCAGTTCGTGGGCCGGTATTTCGACGACGCGACGGTGCTGCGAGTCGCCGCAGCTTATGAAAAAGTGGCTGGCTGGTACAAGAAACATCCGCCGATCTGAGTTAAGGACACCTTATGAACGGACCAGCCTCCCGGGTGTTTTTCTCGCAACGCCTGCGCCTGCATTACGTCGATTGGGGCAACCCGGACGCGCCGCCGCTGCTGCTGGTCCACGGCGGACGCGATCATTGCCGCAACTGGGACTGGGTCGCGCAGGCGCTGGCTGACGAATACCACGTCATCGCGCCCGACCTGCGCGGGCACGGCGACTCGCAATGGTCGGATTCCGGCCATTACACGATGGCGAATTATATTTACGACCTCGCGCAACTGATCCATCAGCGCCACCTCGCCCCGCTCCGGATCGTCGGCCATTCTCTGGGCGGCAATATCGCGCTCCGTTATTCTGGCATCTACCCGGAAAACGTCTCCCACCTCGTCGCCATCGAGGGCCTGGGCCCAGGGCCGAAATCGCACGTGGACGCGGACCGGAAGCCGATCGCGGAGCGGATGCGCGCCTGGATCGAGGAACAGCGCGCTTACGCCGCCCGCTCGCCGTTACGCTATAAAACCCTGGAAGACGCGCACGCCCGGATGCGGGAAGCCAATTCCCACCTGACGCCGGAACAAACCCGCCATTTGACCGAACATGGCATTAATCAGAACGAGGACGGGACCTATAGCTGGAAGTTCGATCAGTATGTCCGCCTCTGGCCCGCTTACGACATGACCCGCGACGCCATCGCCCGCCTTTGGTCGCGCATTACCTGTCCCACTCTGCTCGTCCACGGCCTCGACTCCTGGGCCAAGGCCCCGTCGGCCGACGGGCGG
>JAYWAX010000249.1:0-5874 GCA_043782125.1 Acetobacteraceae bacterium
CTGCCGATAATGGCATCCGCGGTCGCGTGGTGTTCCGCCGGGATCTGGTCTTTACTTGTAATCAGAGGAACGCGCGCCATTTGTTCAGTCCTTTCAAACCTCGGAATCAAGGCCGGCATCAATCCAGAAATTCGCGCAGGCACGCGACCGCAAAATCCGGCCGCTCGCGCACCGAGGCATGACCCGCCTGCGGAACGATCGCCACCTGGCTGTCCGGAATTGCCTCGTTCATCCACTTCGCCGCGTCCTGAAACGACTGGCGTTCGTTGGAACCAAGCAAAATCAGAGTTTTCGCCACGATTTTTTTCGTCTGTTCGCGCGTGTCCAACATCGCCAATGTCTCGCAGGCCAGACCGTATGCCTCGCCGTCGCAGGCTTCGAACACCTCGCGAACATGGCGCACGTTGGGGCCGTTCTCGTCAATCGAGGCTTGTGTGAAGAACACCTGCAGCAGCATCGGGATCAGGCTTTTTACCCCGTTCTTCCGGGCGGCCTCGGCGCGGACCGGCCAGTTCGCGCGCGCGTCCGGATCGTAGATCGGCGTGCAGTCCGCCAGCACCAGGCGGTCCACCATCTCCGGATAAGTGCCGGCGAAATGCTGCGCCACGCTGCCACCAAGCGAAATGCCCAGCAGGTGGAATTTCGTCAGCCCCTCCCGCAACGCGACGGCGCGAAGCTGTTCCGTCAGCTCTTCGACCCCATACTGGTGACCCGGCAGCGGCGTATCCGCATGTCCCGGAAAACTGTACGCGATCAGTTCGTTACGATCCATCAGCGGATCGAGCACGTCCCAGAAGCGCCACGACTGGCCCAAACAATGTAACAACATAAGCGGCTTGCCGGTGCCACGGCGGTGCAGTGCGATCGCGCCGGGGTCGAGCGGCCGCGGGTTCCAGTGATCCATGCCTGACGATCCTCCCATGGGATTTCGTATATGGCGCCATTCTACCCGGTTCGGGTAAGCACAGGAAATGCGCTTCCCCGATCCGAATTCCCGATGGCCGTTCATCGCCGCCATCGCGGCGGTCGCGATCTGGTATCCCGCGTTGACCTGTCTGCTGGGGTTCTGGCCATCCGATCCCTCCCCGTTCGGACTGGTTTTCAACTCGATGGCGGAGCACCTCCTCGCCGGCCGCTTCGATGTCGATCCGGACGCGATCGGGGCAGAGGCCTTCGATTCCGGCGGCCGCGCGGTCGCGTATTTCGGCATATTTTGCGCCCTGCTCCGCCTGCCCTTTGTTTTAACGGGTCACGCGGCCTTCGACCTGACCTGGTGGTCCTGCCTGATCGCCGCCTGGCTCGCCGCGTGGTTCCAGATCGGCGCGATTCGTCTTGTCTGGCACAATGCCGCCCGCAACCCGCTCGCGCCGCTGATGCTGCTCTCAATCGTCCTTGGCGGCGCCCACATTCCCTTCCTCCGCCCGTCCCTCTGGCAAGAGCCCATCTCCTGGGCTTTTGCGCAGGCGGCGGGCTTCGTCTGGCTCGCGGCCCGCGGCCTGCTCACCGCACGAGGTTTCGACCGGCGCACCTTGAGCCTCATGGCCCTCTGCGCCGGGCTCGCGCTGATTACGCGCGTGTCTTTCGGCATCGGGCTCTATGCTGCACTGGGTTTTTTGCTCCTGGTCCGCTTTCGCCCGCGCGAATGGCTCGCCCCGGGGGCAGCGTTGGTCGCGTTCGCGGTCCTGGCGGGCATCGTGAACATGGGCCGCTGGGGCAATCCGCTGGTCTTCGCCGATTTCGCCCGCTACGGCCTGTCTCTCGACGCCGCCCCCGGCCGTCTCGGCCGCCTCGCCGCCTGGGGCACCTTCCACCCGTCCCGTCTTTTACTGGGATTAGGCTACTACTTCCTGCCGATCTGGATTTGGATCCGGGCCGACGGCCACGTTCTGTTTGCCGAGACACAGGCGACCCTGATCGACGCGATGGAACTGCCTCCGGGAAGCTTCTTCCTGACCGATCCCCTGTTGCTCGCTTTGTGCGCGGCGGGAATCGCGGGCATCCGCGACCGGTCCCGCGCCGCGCTGCTGCTTGGCCTGAGTCTCCCGCCAATCCTGATGCTCTGCGCGATCAGCATGGCCCACCGCTACCGGATGGAGTTCTTGCCGTTCCTGTTCCTGGCGGCGCTTTTCAGCCTGGCCAAAGCGCGGGAACTCGGCCGCCGCGCGCGGATCGCCGCCTGTGCCGCCGTGGCAATCGGTGTGCTGGCGTCCCATGGCGCGGCCATCGCCGCTGCGCACTCCCCCTGGGGCGCGGGCGAGTTTTTCCTGGAACGTTACGGACTCGCGGGCACCTACGCCCGCCCGTGGCGGTAAGCCGCGGTCATGTCCGGGATATCGGAGGCATGCCGGGCCTACGCCGCCCCTCCCGGCGCGTCGTGGGAGCGACGGGGGCACGGCAATACCGGACCGCGACGCGTTCGATCGGCGCCGTTCTGCCGGGTGGCCCGCGTCAGGTGCGGATCGACAGCAGTTCGACCTCGAACAAAAGCGTGGCGTTCGGCGGAATGACGCCGCCGGCGCCGCGGGCGCCATAGCCAAGCTCGGGTGGAATGATCAACGTGCGCGCACCGCCGGGCCGCATGTCCGCGACCCCCTCGTCCCAACCGCCGATGACCTGCCCGACGCCGATGGAGAATTCGAACGGCTGACCCCGGTCGAGCGAACTGTCGAATTTTTGCCCTTTCTCGCCATTTTCATAGAGCCAGCCCGTATAATGCATGACACAGACCTGTCCCGTACTGGGCGCCGTGCCGGTTCCGGCCGTCGTGTCTTCGAACTGTAAACCCGATGGAGTCGTGATCATTTCATTGGTTCCTTGTCGCGTGTCCGCGTTCGAAAGCGCGGCGCCAGCGGTCCCGCCCCCGGAACAATCCAACGCCTGGCGCCCGCATGGGCTGGGAAGCACCCCACTCGTCATTCCCCGCGACCGGTTGCTCCGGTGGCGCCGGAGCCTCTTAACCGATCGGCGAACGGCCGGCCATCCGCCCATGGCATCGGAGGAAAAACGCCGGAGCTTTGCCCCCGTGGGCCGCGAAGAGCGGACTACGGGGGCAGCGCCCCGGCGCTTTCTTCTCTCACCCGATGGGCCCAGACCCGTGCGGCGCATGGCGGCGAGCATGAAAACAAGGCAGTGTCCCGCCACGCAACAGGAGACCGTCCGCGATGGATATCGTCGAACAATTGTCCCAGGCCCTGGCGGACCGGTTAACCAAGGTGGCGCCCGCCGTCGTCGCGGTCATGCTGGGGTCGCGCCACGTCAGCGGCATCCTGTGGGGACCGGACGCCGTCGCGACCTCGGAAGAAGCCGTGGGCGAGCACGAATCGACCGCGGTGCGGCATGGCGGCACCGAAACCGGCGCGAAGCTCGCCGGACGCGACCCCGCCACCAACATCGCCGTCTTCCGGCTGGCGTCGCCGCTGAGCGGCCACACCCTGACCCCCGCAGCCCGGCCGCCACGGCCAGGGTCGCTGGCGCTCGTGGCGGGCGCGGACGCGGCCGGGGCGCCGACCGGGCGGCTGGCCATGATCCACGCCACCGGACCCGCCTGGCACAGCATGGCGGGCGGCCTGATCGACTCCGCCATCCAGCTGGACGTGCGACTGGGCTTTGACGAGGGCGGCGCCGTCCTGGACGCGTCCGGCGCCTTGCTTGGCATGGCCGCGGCAGGACCGCGCCGGCGCGGGATGGCGATCCCCACGGCGACCCTCGCCCGCGTGGTGCCAAGGCTGCTGACGGAGGGACGGATTCCCCGCGGTTATCTGGGCGTGGGGCTGCAATCCGTCGCCATCGGCGAAAAATACCGCGAAGCCGCCGGACAGGCGCGCGGCGCGATGGTGTTGCAACTGGCGAACGACTCCGCCGCAGACCGGGCCGGCATCCTGCCGGGCGACATCTTGCTGGCCGTGGATGGCCACCGCTTCGGCCAAAGCCGCCGCATTCCCGCGCTGATGGACCCGGACCGGATTGGACAAACCGTCGCGGTGCGGTTGCTGCGCGGTGCGACGGCGATGGAGCTGAACGTGGCCCTGGCGGCGCGCCCCGGATAAAGCGGGACAAGCGATGCGGGACGGCCAGTGCGTGACCGGGTGGCCGGGACAGAGCGACGCGGGATGCCGGACCGCGCCGATTCACCCGTGACCCCGCCGTTTCCCTGGATCGGCCCGATATCCGCCTTGCGGCGCCAGAACCTGTCTGCTAGACGGCGCGGCTCACACGTATTCTGGCTGTTGTGCCCAGATTAAGAAGGACTTTGTACCATGGCTGTTCCGAAACGTAAGACGTCGCCCTCCCGCGCGGGCATGCGGCGCAGCCATCAGGCGCTGCCGACCGAAGCACACAACGAGTGCGGCAACTGCGGCGAACTGAAGCGCCCGCACCATGTATGCAGCCATTGCGGCCATTACGACGGCCGCGAAGTGGTCGCCGCCGGCAAAACGCTCCAACACGCTGTCCGGATCTGATCCTGGGCCGCGCGAGGCGTTTGCCACCATGAACGCCCGTACCGGCGCCTTTTGGGCGCCCGCGCGGCCTTGACCGGCTCTTACACGCTGGCGATCGACGCCATGGGCGGCGACAACGCCCCGGACATGGTGCTCGATGGCCTGGAACTGGCTGCCGAGCGCCACCCGAAGGCGCGGTTTCTGCTGTTCGGCGATCAAACGATGCTGATCGGACCCCTGGCGAAGCGCCGGCGGGCCAAGGCCGTCTGCACGATCCGCCACGCCGCCGAGACCATCACGAACGAAATGAAACCGACGGTGGCACTGCGCAGCCGTCAGTCGTCGATGCGACTCGCCATCGACGCGGTCGCGAACAAAGAAGCTGCCGGCCTTGTTTCCGCGGGCAATACCGGCGCGTTGCTGGCGCTGGGGAAGATCGTGCTGAAATCGCTGCCGGGGATCGACCGGCCGGCAATGGCGGGAATCGCGCCGTCGGCCCGCGGCGACGTCGTCATGCTCGATCTCGGCGCCAATGTGCGCTGCGACGTGCGCAACCTCGTCGAATTCGCGATCATGGGCGATGCCTTCGCACGCACCGTCCTGGGACTGACCGCCCCCACGATCGGCCTGCTGAATGTCGGCGCCGAGGAGATGAAGGGCGACGACACCGTTCGTCAGGCCGCCGAGATTCTGCGCGCCAGCCATATCGGCCCGCGTTTCCACGGATTCGTCGAAGGCCACGACATCACCGCCGGCACCACCGACGTCGTCGTCACCGACGGCTTCACCGGCAACGTCGCCCTGAAAACCGGCGAGGGCGCGTTGAAACTGATCGGCGAGCTGCTGCGCCAGGTTTTCACTCGCGGCATCGCGTCGAAGATTGCCTATCTGCTTGCCCGCCCAGGATTGGACCGGCTGCGGGAGTGGCTGGACCCCAGGCGTTACAATGGCGCGGTCATGGTCGGGCTGAACGGCGTGGTGGTGAAATCGCATGGCGGCACCGACGCCAAGGGCTTCGCGCACGCGGTAGATGTCGCCATGGACATGGTCGTGCACCGCTTCAACGACCATATCCGCGAAGATCTCGCGCGGATCGGGCTGGACAAGCGGAGCGGAGGGGACAAAAACGAGGGTGATCGCCGACTCGCGACCGCCTGAACCCTCTTCCCCTGGAAAACCCCGGCCGGATATTAGATGCCCATTCGTTCCATTCTCGCCGGCGCCGGCGGTTATCTTCCCGAGCGTGTCGTGACCAACGACGAGTTATCCCTGACGGTCGATACGTCGGATGCCTGGATCCGCGAGCGCACGGGCATCGCGCAGCGCCACTTCGCGGGCCCGCATGAAACCGCGGCGTTCATGGGCACCGCAGCGGCGCGCGCGGCTTTGGCTCATGCGGGCGCCTCGGTGGCCGATGTGGACGCGGTCATTCTCG
>JAYWAX010000250.1:0-16105 GCA_043782125.1 Acetobacteraceae bacterium
AGTCCGGCCGGGGCGTCGGGTGGGGTACGAATCGCCATGAGCGTATACTTTCAAAAACAGATCCCACAATATGGGCAGGGAAAGGCCAGAAGCAATCTCCCGTTCATGGCAAATCGCCACAAACCGTGATACCAAGCCGCATGGACACATCAGCACGCGACAGTCCGTTCCTCGACGCCGACGCGTTCCTGCGGACCGACCAGTCCAAGTTCGGCACCGCCTGGCGTTACGAACTTGTCCGCGGCACCATCGTCGCGCAAGCAGCGCCAAGCCCCGAACATGCCGTCATCCTCGGCAACCTGGCCGGGGAACTCTACAACCGTCTGCGCGGCCATCCAGAATGCCGCTCGGAAATCGGCAGCGGCGCCGTCTCCCAGTACGAGCAGCGCAACACGGCTCGCATTCCCGGCGCCACGATCCGCTGCGGCAAACATCCGCGCGTGCTGTTCGAAGTAATTTCCCCGTGGGAACTCCAGCACAAACGCCAATGGGACCAGAATCGATCCGATCTGCAAGCCGTCGAGGGCGTGCAGGAAATCGTCGAGATCTTCCAGGACGAGATGCTGGCACACGCCTACCGGCGGCAAGACGCCGGCTGGGTCTTCGAATCGATCGCCGGACCCGACGGACAATTGACGCTGCCCAGTGTGGGCATCGCGGTCCCGCTGGCGGCGCTCTATGACCGGGTTCCGCCGCAGGGGGAGTGAAGCCCGCCAAATTCCTCAAATCTCAGCCTTTTGTTAACTTTCCCATGCGACGTTCGCCCACATTCCGGACGGAGCATCCAAAGTGGGCCGCGTGCCAATCCCCAAACCGAGTTTTCTGGACTCCCGCGAGTATCTCGGCTACATCCAAGGCGAGCGACGATGGCGCGGGCCGCGTAACCTCCTTTACACCTGGGACGCCCTCCACGGTGAAATCGAGGTCTTCACGGCACAAGGCCTTCATCGCGGTGTCCTCGACGCGACGACGGGGGCGGAGCTGAAACCGGCCCGGAAAGGGAGACGTATTCGTGTCTGACGTTTTACACGCACCCGTGACCTTCCTGTCGCTGTATGAACGGGATCGCGTCACCGACGGCCAATTGGACGATTTTATCGCCGCCTGGCACGACTCCGGCGACGACGAACAGCGCTCTCTCGCCGAATTTCTGGGCATGACCGACATGGAATACGCGGTCAGCCTGATGGCCCCGGACTCCCTGCCACTGATCCGGCGCGCCCGGCTTCAGCACGTTCCTTTGCGCACGTTGCTTGACCCGTATCTCGCCTCTCTCCGCGAGTCCGCCGGCCCCGTGGACCGCTCCGTCGCCCTCGCGGTGACAAGCTGGCTGCGAGACCAGCCCGCATAACGGCTGCGCGCCCCGAGCCGGTCGAATCAGGCCATCGGACCCGTGACCCGCGCCCCCGTTCGGCGCTATGATCGTCCATGCCCTTCGACGACCGCGATTTCCCCAACCTGCCCCGAGGCGAACGGGCGATCTCGCCCCATTCCCGGCGACTGGTCGCGCTCTGGCTCTTGACCATCGCGTTCATGATCCTGGTGATGACCGCCCTTGGCGGGGCGACTCGGCTCAGCGGGTCGGGATTGTCCATCATGGAATGGGCGCCGGTCATGGGCACACTGCCCCCGCTGACAGAGGCGGAGTGGCGGAGGCTGTTCGCGTTGTACCAAAACATCCCGCAATACAGCCTGATCAATGACGGGTTCGGCCTGGAAGGCTTCAAGCGCATCTTCTGGCTGGAATGGTCCCACCGGTTATGGGGACGACTGATCGGCATCGTGTTCTTGTTGCCACTCGTCTGGTTCGCCGCGACCGGACGGCTGGAACGGCGTTTGGTGCCGCGACTCGGGATATTCCTGGTCCTTGGCGGACTGCAAGCCGGTGTCGGCTGGTTCATGGTCGCGTCCGGCTTTCAGCCCGGTGCGACGGCGGTGGCGCCGATCCGCCTCGTGCTCCATCTGTCGCTCGCCCTCTCATTATATAGTGCGATCCTGTGGACCGCGTTCGGCCTTCTGCCCCCCGCCAAATCCGCCGCCCAACCCTCAGCCGCCATTCGTCCCCTGGTCTGGGCCACCCTGGTCCTCACCGGCGCGACGATCGTGGCGGGCGGCTTTGTCGCTGGGCTGCACGCCGGTCTGGCCTATAACACCTTTCCACTCATGGACGGCCGCGTCGCGCCGGCCGGTTATGCGGACCTGGAACCACTCAGCCGCAACCTCATCGAAAACATCGCGGCGGTACAGTTCAACCACCGCGTGCTCGCCACCGCGACGCTGCTGTTCGCGCTTGCGCTGGCCTGTGTCGCCCGGGGCCGGCGCGGCGAATTGGGATGGCGCGCCATCTTCGTCGGCGTGGCCGCCCTGTTCCAATATGGTCTTGGCGTGACAACGCTGTTAATGGCCGTTCCCGCTGGCCTGGGGGTGGCGCATCAGCTTGGCGCCACCATCTTACTTACGGCGGCGCTGACGATCGCGCACGCAACCCGCCGCGCCAGGCCTTACCCCGCCCAGACCCGCGCTCGCCGGGCGGGCATGTCCGTTTTCAGGGAACCACGCTCATGACCCCGCTCGCCGTCACCGACCGGTTGTTTTTCGAACGCGCCGACTCCACGCTGGATCGGGACGCGGCGGCGCGCATCGCGGCTGAGGCCCTGCGATCCAGCGACGACGGCGAATTGTTCCTGGAATATCGCGAAAGCGAGCAAATCGGCCTCGACGATGGCCGCATCCGCTCCGCCGGCTTCGACACCATGCTCGGCTTCGGTCTGCGGG
Organism: Acetobacteraceae bacterium; assembly: GCA_043782125.1. Lineage (GTDB taxonomy): Bacteria > Pseudomonadota > Alphaproteobacteria > Acetobacterales > Acetobacteraceae > Rhodopila. Next base: position 2,776 of record JAYWAX010000250.1, read on the forward strand.
CCGTCGCCGGCGAGGCGACCGGCTTCGCTCATGCGGCGGAATTGTCCGAGCCCGCGTTGCGCCGCGCCGCCGCCAGCGTATCCGCGATCGCGGCGGGCCATGCCGGTGCGATGGCGGAACCGCCCAGAAATACGAATGTACGTCTTTATTCCGACGCGAATCCTTTGAACCAGGGGGATTTCGCGTCCCGCACCGGCGTACTGGCGGAAATCGACGCGTATGCCCGCGGCAAGGATTCGCGGGTCGTGCAGGTGATGGCGTCCTTGGGCGGGGAATGGCAGGCGGTGCAGATTCTGCGCGGCGACGGCGCGCGCGTCGCCGATTTGCGTCCTCTTGTGCGGCTGAACGTGTCCGTCGTCGTCGAAAAGGACGGGCGGCGGGAAACCGGCAGTTACGGCACCGGTGGCCGGTTCGGTTACGCCGCGGTGACCGCCGAATCGGTTTGGCGCGGGGCGGTGGACGAAGCGTTGCGCCAGGCGCTGGTCAATCTGGACTCTCGCCCAGCGCCTGCGGGCGAAATGGAAGTCGTTCTGGGTGCGGGGTGGCCGGGGATTCTGTTGCACGAGGCCATCGGACACGGGCTTGAAGGAGATTTCAATCGCAAGAAAACCTCCGCCTTTTCGGGTCTTCTGGGACAGCGGATCGCCTCGCCGGGTGTGACCGTTGTGGACGACGGCACGATGCCCGACCGTCGCGGCAGCCTGACGGTGGACGACGAAGGCACGCCCTCGGGCCGGACCGTGCTGATCGAGGATGGCATCCTGGTGAATTTTCTCCAGGACCGGCTGAACGCGCGGCTGATGAACATGACCCCCACCGGGAACGGACGGCGGCAATCGCACGCGCACGCCCCGATGCCGCGCATGACCAACACCGTGATGCTGGGTGGCTCGCATTCCCCCGAGGAGATGATTCGCTCGGTGAAGCGCGGTCTGTACGCGGTGAACTTCGGCGGCGGTCAGGTGGATATCACGTCGGGCAAGTTCGTGTTCTCCGCCAGCGAGGCCTATTTGATCGAGGACGGCAAAATCGGCGCGCCGGTGAAGGGCGCGACGCTGATCGGCAATGGGCCGGATGCGTTGACCCGGGTGACGATGGTGGGCGACGACATGGCGCTGGATCCGGGCATCGGGACCTGCGGCAAGGCCGGTCAGGGCGTTCCGGTTGGGGTTGGGCAGCCGACTTTGAAGCTCTCCGGCCTGACGGTGGGCGGCACGGCCGCCTGATTCCGGCCCTCTGGGCCTGCGAGACAAACGCAAATCGACCACGTGCGATTCGCGTTTGTCTCGGCCGTGACTGTTTCGTATTTTTTCAATCTGAAATTCCATGAAACGAGACGCGGATCGTGTGTTGCGAAGTATTATGAAAATTTAGTCTTCGATAACTATCTGCGGTAGATAACGGCGGTTGCGCTAGGGAGCATTGGCAAAGTTAAGACCGTGTATTCCGTCGATTTTACGGTACTATAACGTTAATAATACGATAAAAAATCCTTAACCTGGCAATATCTGTTTCAAGCCAACAGGGGGAGTTCACTTCTCTTCTGCGGGCACTTCAGATTTATTTGCATGGAAGGGTAATGTCATGTTGTCACTCGCCTCTACTTCCGTCTCGGTCTTCGTCGCGGACAGCCGTAAGGTCCGCCTTGGCGGCATGGCGCCGGTCCTTAACACGGCCGATACCGGCAAAGTCCGCCTCGGCGGCATGGCCCCGGTCCTGAGCACGTCCGACACCGGCAAAGTCCGTCTCGGCGGGATGGCCCCGGTCCTGAGCACGTCCGACACGGGCAAAGTCCGTCTCGGCGGCATGGCCCCGGTCCTGAGCGCCTCCGACACAGGAAAAGTCCGTCTCGGCGGGATGGCCCCGGTCCTGAGCACGGCCGACACGGGCAAGGTCCGCCTTGGCGGCATGGCCCCGGTCCTGAACACGTCCGACAGCGGCAAAGTCCGGCTTGGAGGCATGGCTCCGGTCCTGAACACGTCCGACACCGGCAAAGTCCGGCTTGGCGGCATGGCTCCGGTCCTGAACACGGCCGATACCGGCAAAGTCCGGCTCGGCGGCATGGCCCCGGTCCTGAACACGGCCGACAGCGGCAAAGTCCGTCTCGGCGGCATGGCCCCGGTCCTGAGCACGGCCGACACGGGCAAAGTCCGCCTTGGCGGCATGGCCCCGGTCCTGAACACGTCCGACACCGGCAAAGTCAGACTTGGCGGCATGGCCCCGGTGCTGAGCACGTCCGACACCGGCAAAGTCCGTCTCGGCGGGATGGCCCCGGTCCTGAGCGCGGCCGACACGGGCAAAGTCCGTCTCGGCGGCATGGCACCCGTTCTGAACACGTCCGACACCGGCAAAGTCCGCCTCGGCGGCATGGCGCCTGTTCTGAACACGGCCGATACCGGCAAAGTCCGGCTCGGCGGCATGGCCCCGGTCCTGAACACGGCCGACAGCGGCAAAGTCCGCCTTGGCGGCATGGCCCCGGTTCTGACGCCCCGGAAGTAACCCCGGATCGATTTGCCGCTGACAGTCAGGCGAATATCGCGGAGAATGCTGGGAACCAGGACACCGCGTCCTGGTTCCGGCGCATTCCGCCAGCAGAGGATCGTTGAACATGACCGCGGCCACGATCGACCTCCCGGCACCGCCCGCGAAGCTGGTGACATTTCACCGTTTGATCCCAACGGCGCGTCTGCCCCAGCGCGCGGATCGCTCGGCCGCCGGCATGTTGCCAACCCGCGCCTTTCGTTATTGCGAGCCCTCGACCACCGCCTCCGGCTTTGGGTATTACATTTTCCCCGCACTGGATTTCTCGCTTCGTTTCGATGGCTACGACATTCTCTGGACCTATCCTGGAATCGGCGAGTGGTTACCCATCCCGAAAATGGGTGGCGTTCAACATCCGGGTTTCGCCGAGTATTTCGCGTCCGCCGCCCCGCCCGAATGCGCGGACTACGCGCCACCGTTGATGGGATCGTTGCAGGAAGCCGGTTACATGCAGATGTGGTGCGGCCTGATGGTACGCACGGCCCCGGGCTGGAGCCTGCTGGTCCGCTCGCCCGCCAATTTTGGCCGTCCCGGCGGATACGAGATGCTGGAGGGCGTGATCGAAACCGATCGCTGGTTCGGACCGTTGATCGCCAGCCTCCGCCTGATCAAGACCGACACGCCGATCCATTTCCGCCAGGACCATCCCATGCTTCAGGTGCAACCCATCCCCCGGGTCGCTTATCAGGAGTCGACACTTAACAATTACGAGCTGGTTCCCGACCTGAAGCAATTCACACCCGGCGATTGGGACGATTTTTACGACACCGTGGTCCGCCCGAACGCCATGGTGGACCGGCCAAGGGGGCAATATGCGACGGCGGCGCGCAAACGGCGCGCGGCCGAGGACGGCGGGCGCGGACCCCCGAAGGACGATTGAGACCCTCCGTCACGGCGGTGTTTTGGCCAGCCTGAGCCCTTCTTCGTAATGATCCCGGTCTGCCGCCAGGACCAGCGGACTGCGTCGCATGAACCGCTCGATCGTGAAGTCCGGTTCGATCGCCAGCAACCGTTCCAGGACTGTTTGCGCCTCGTCCCGGCGTCCAAGATGGCCCAGTGCCGCGAGGTAGGGTTTGTACCCGGCGGAAAAAGAGGGATTGAGCTGCGTCACCGCACGTCCTGCGATCACCGCGGCCTGATATTCCCGCCGCAACAGGTGAATATTGCCGAACACCACGTCCAGGAAAAACGCGTGCGGATCCAGCGGAGACAGTGCCTTATAACGTTTGATCCGCCGCTCCGCCTCGTCCGGATCGCCAAGGTAAACCTGATTGATCGCGGATAACGCCCAGGCCATGGCGAGGTTCGGGTTCAGTTCCAGCGCGCGTTCATGCAGGGCAGCCGCGTCGTTCAGGCTGTGGTGCAGAAACGCTCTGACATGGCCCGCGATGGTCAGGGCGCGCGCGTCGTGCGGGTCGAGGACGATCGCCCGTTCCGCGAAATCGCCGGCGCGTTTCATCATTTCGGTCGGATTGTCAGCCCAGTCCTGGCCGACGAGGAAGACGTGCCAGTAAGCATACCAGGCATGGGCCGCCGCGTAATCCGGTTCCAGCGCGATCGCCTGGGCCAAATGTTCGCCCGCCTTCAGAAAGTCGGATCGTTCGAACCGGGTCATCAGCGGGATCGATCGCAGCACCAGATCGTAGGCGGTCGCGTTGACCGCCGGCCGGGCGGCGCTGCGTTTCGCCTCGATCAGCAGAATTTCGGGATCGATTTGCCCGACGACCTCGGCGGCGATCTCGTCCTGGATCGTCAACAGATCGTTGGCCTGACGGTCGAAGCGCCGCGCCCAGACGATCTGATTGCCGGCCCGCAGGTCCAACAACTTCAGCGTGATGCGCAATTTGTTCCGGCTGCGCTGAATTGTCCCGTCCAGCAGAAAGTCGATGCCGAAGGCGCGGCGGATCGCCGATTCGTCGCGATTATCCTGCGCGAACCGCATCAGCGAACTGGACGACACCACGAACATCCAGCGAAACCGCGACAAGGCCGAGGTGATTTCGTCGGCCAGGCCCGGCCCGAGATAGGCGTCTTCGTCCGACAAGCCGACGCATCGCATCGGCAGGACACCGACATGCGCGCCACCGCGCGGCAGGCGTTCCTCGTGGCGGGACGCGTGGTCGTGGCCAAGCGCTTCGTCGCCGGTCCATTCCGCCTCGCGCGATACCGGTTCTGGCACGGCCGCCGGGGCGGGCGGGCGGGCGGGTGCGCGATTGCTGGACGGTCCACGGATTTCCGTCAGCAATTTCTGCGTTTCGGCCGACGGGGTCGCGTCCAAAAGATCCGCCAGCACAGAGCGGCAGCGATCGTAAGCCTGGAACGCCATGCCCCGTTCGCCGCGATCGGCGTGCGCGCGCATCAAGGCGCGCCAGGCGCCTTCGTGCGCGCGATCGATTTGCAGCAACCGCTGCGCCGCCGGAATGGCGGCATCGGGGTCCAACTGCTCGCGCAACAAAGCCTCCGCGACGCCGCGGGCGCGATCGCGTAAACGCTCCCTTTCCGTCGTCAGCCACGTGTCGAAGGTCGGATCTATGCCGTCGAGATCTTCCAGCAGATCGCCATCCAGCAGCGAGAGCGACGCGGGTTGTTTGGTGGTTGCGCGCATCACCTCTTCGACATCGACCCAGATCGCGCCGGGCTTCAGCGACAAATGATCGCGCGTGACCAGCAGCAGTTCGGTCTTGGCGGGCGACAGCGCGTCCAGCAGCCGATGAATTTCCTGGCGTAACGATGCCCGCGCCTGTTCTTCCGGCCTCCGGCTCCATAACAGTTCCGCCAGACGTCCCCGTAACGCCGCGCGCGGCGCCGCGAGGGCGATCGCGGCGAATAAGGCGCGGGTTTTACGGCCGGACGGAAGGACGTTTTCGCTGGTGACCGTCCAGGCTTCCATCTGCCCGATCAGGCGCAGCCGGACGACCGTGGCGTTGGAAGCGGCGTCTTGCTTTCCTGTGGTTGGATCATCGAGCATGACTGAGCCTGGCGTAAATCGCGACGCTCTGCAACAGATCGAGAGGCGGACGAAAATTTGTACATTTCGTGCGGTTGCGCGACGATCGGACCCAACATCGACAGAAAATTCACGTTTAATTAACGCGCCGGAATTCTCGCATAAAGGGAGATTCGTCGTAAAAATATGCCTTCCCCGGTCCTGCGGCCGTCCGGCCACGGCAGGTATTTCTGTCCTTAATACCAACGGTCCGCACGATTGACCGGCCGCGACGTCGCAGCCACGTCATGACAAGCCACCAGGCGAGCCATCGGGAACGATACACCTTTGCGAGAGTGGCCACGATAATCAGCGGAAAGCGCCTCTCGTTCAATCGCGGCGCCGCGCCCGATGGCCCAATCGGGGCGGGCCATGACGTGAGGAATGAGGCTTCGCCGAGAGTCAGCCGTTCGGACGGCCGATATCGGACCGGGGCCGGCGGCGGCCTCCACCGGCCGCCGCAACAGAAATGTCGTCCCAGACTGAGATCAAATCGCGGACTCAGCGAATATTTTATGGACGTCGCCACCCCAGGCGCCGCGGTTCCTGGCCAGCCAATACTCCGCCTGAACCGGCCCTCCTGCACAAATCTCGAACAAGGGAGTCAGATGAATTGACTCATCGTTACCTTGGAAATCACGCTGGTTTCGCGCAAGCAACCCGTCGCGGGCGATGTTTACGACGTCGCTGGCGATGTCGCGCAAGGTTCCGTTACGGAATGGCGTCGCCAGACCGTGTTTCGGCACGGCGGCGCGGAGTCTGACCGCATCGTCCCAGGTCATGCCACGCACAAGCGACTCCGCCGCCGAAAGTGCCGATTTATCATAAAGCAAACCAACCCATAACGCGGATTGCGCGACCATCATGTCCGCCCGTCCCGCGTCCGCGCCGCGCATTTCCAGAAAACGTTTCAGCCGAACATCGGTGAACGCCGTGGTCATGTGATCCGCGAAGTCGCCTGCGGTGGCCGTAATCCCCGCCAGCGCCGGGATTTTACCGTCCATGAAATCGCGGAACGACGCGCCCGCCACGTCGATGTACCGCCCGTCGCGATAAACAAAATACATTGGTAACGAATCGACCAGCCACGCGACGTATTTCTCGAAGCCGAAATTTTCTTCCAGCATGACCCCGGGAATCCCGGAACGCTGGTTGTCGGTGTCGGTCCAGACATGGGCGCGGTAGGACAGGAACCCGTTTTCCTTGCCTTCGGTGAACGGCGAGTTCGCGAACAACGCCGTCGCCAACGGTTGCAAAAGCAACGAAACGCGCAATTTCCGCGCCATGTCCTGTTCGGATTCGTAATCCAGGTTGACCTGCACCGTGCAGGTGCGTGTCATCATGTCCAGGCCCATCGACCCAACCAACGGCATATAGCGCCGCATGATCGCGTAGCGCCCCTTGGGCATCCACGGCATGTCCTCGCGCCGCGCCAGCGGGTGAAAACCCAGGGGCGAGAAGCCGAGATCGAGATCGCGCGAGACCTGACGGACCTGTTCGAAATGCGTGTCCAGTTCGGCGCGGGTTTCGTGCAGCGTCCGGGCAATGCCGCCCGACAGCTCTAACTGTCCCGCCGGTTCCAGCGACACGGAGGCATCGCCGGCTTTCAGGCCGATGGTGTTGCCGTCGTCCTCGATCGGCTCGCCGCCGAAGGCTTGCAGTCCCTTCAGCACGTCGCGAATGCAACCGGGCTGCCCGTCCGATGGCTCGTACGGGGGCGATTTCAGGTCTTTCAGCCGGAAGCCGAACTTCTCGTGCTCGGTTCCGATGCCGAATTGTTCCGGGGGTTTACACCCCACGGCGATATGCTCGGCGAGTTGCCGGAGCGACACGATCGGGGTCGCGTCGCCGTCTCCTGGATTGGACATGCGTCTCTCGGGCGTTTCAGGTTGACCCAACGTACTCGGCCCACCCCATGCCCCGCAACAGGGCTAAGCCGGCGGCGGCGGCAGTTTCGGCGCGCAGGACGAAAGGCCCGAGCGAAATCGGCGCGACGAAGGGCAGGCGGCGCAGCATTTCCCGCTCGCCCGGCGTGAATCCACCCTCCGGTCCGATCAGTAACGCGGCCTCGCCATGGTTCGGCGAGGGCGAGGGCGGTGCGTCGGCGCTCCGTTCGAAGGCGGCGAACAGGCGGCGGCCGGGGGGCCAGGCTGCCAACAGGGACTCCAGGCGTTGCGGCGCCTGAATGACGGGGATCGTCAGCCGTTCGCTCTGCTCCGCAGCTTCCAGCGCGATCGCGCGCAAGCGGTCCTCGTTGATCCGGGCGGTGTTGGTGCGTTCGGTCGCGACGGGCAGGATTTGGGACACGCCGAGTTCCACCGCCTGGCGGACCACCAGGTCGGTGGCGTCGCGTTTCAACAAAGCGAAGATCAGCCAGGGGCCATTTTCCGCCACCTGTGGCCGCGTTCGCCGTTGGACGGTCAGCGTCATGCCCTGTCGCGCGGCGCGCCGTCCCGATCCCGTGTTCGCGACTGCCAGCCACTCCCCATCCACGCCATTGAACAAACGCACAAGCGCGCCCGGACCCAACCGCAGGACGGTGCCAAGGTAATGCGCATGCGCGGCGGAGGCAGCGAGCTCCACGCCCTCCGCCATCGGCGAGTCGACGAACAATCGCGGCGCGGCGGTGTTTGCGGTTGACCAGGTCATGACGAGGGGCAGAGTAGCAGCATGAACGCGCACACGGATATCGCCGCCAGCGGCTGGGTTTCGAAATTGCCGCGGGCGTGGCTGCCCTATTTACTGCTCGCGCGCGTGGATCGCCCGATCGGCACCTGGCTGCTGTTCCTGCCGGGCCTTTGGGGCATCTTGCTGGCGCGCGCGCCCTGGCCTGAGACGGCCCGGCTGATCCTTCTGTTCGCCATCGGCAGCCTGGCGATGCGCGCGGCGGGCTGTGTGGTCAACGACCTCTGGGATCGCGACATCGACCGGATGGTGGCACGCACGGCGGGACGGCCGCTCGCCTCGGGCGCGATCCGGCCGCGCCAGGCGCTGATGTTTCTGGCGGCGTTGCTGGTTTGCGGGCTGGTTGTGCTGCTGAGTTTGAACCGCCTCGCACAGGTCCTCGGAGTCGCCTCGCTGGTCCTCGCCGGGCTCTACCCATTGGCGAAGCGCGTGACCTGGTGGCCGCAGCTGGCGATGGGCGTCACCTTCGGCTTCGGCGCGCCCATGGGTTACGCCGCCGCCGCCAACCACATCGATCTTCCCTGGGCTTTGCTCTACGGCGCCGCCATCTTGTGGGATCTGGGCTTCGACACGATTTACGCGCACCAGGACCGGGAGGACGACGCGCTGGTCGGCGTCCACTCCACCGCGCGCCTGTTCGGCGAACACACGCGCCCATTCCTGGCTGTCTGTTATACCGCCGCAGTTGCGGTCTTCGCACTGGCGGGCTGGTCTGCCGGCCTGGGCTTTTGGTTTTATCCGGCGCTGGCGCTGCCCGGGGCGCTGCTCGCCCGTCAGGTCCTGACGTTGGACATTCACGATCCCGCGCGATGCCTGACCCTGTTTCGCGCCAATCGAGAGGTGGGGCTGGCCTTCGCCCTCGCGCTGCTGGCGGGTGGGGTGTGACAGCCCTCAATACCGCCGATTTCGTCCGTGCCAACACCTGCCTTGCCCGTGCGCCGCTGGTGCCGGAGATCGTCCTTTATTTGGCCACCGAAATCACCCCGATCTGGCAGGCATCCGAGGATTGGTTACGCGAACACGGGCTGGAGCCGCCATTCTGGGCCTTCGCCTGGCCCGGCGGGCAGGCTCTGGCGCGCCACATCCTGGACAATCCCGCGCTGGTGCGCGGGAAACGCGTCCTCGATTTCGCCGCCGGAGGTGGCATCGCCGCCATTGCCTGCGCCTTATCGGGTGCGGCGACGGTGGAGGCCGCAGAGATCGACAATCTGGCCCATGCCGCGATCCATATGAATGCGGCGATCAACGGTGTGGACGTCGCCGTCCCGGGCACCGACATCGTCGGCGCGTCCTGCCGCTGGGACCTGATCCTGTGCGGCGACGTTTGTTACGAAGCCCCGATGACCGGTCACATCATGCCCTGGCTTCAAACGATGACGCGCGAGGCCGAGGTATGGATCGCCGATCCCGGCCGCGCCTATCTGCCCAAAACCGGATTGGCGCTGCTCGCCCGGTACCGCGTCGCCACCTCGCTGGAACTTGAGGACCGACTCGAACGGGAGGTCGCGCTTTACCGTCTGGCGGTTTGACGAGGCGCGGCATTTTACCCGCGCACGATAGATTGCTTCTCGCCCCTTTTCATCCCCGGCGCGGGAGCGGAGGCGGTAAGATCGGTCGTTTCCGACACGTCTGGTGGCCGGGAGGCGTCCGGTCAGGATAGCGAATCGACAATCTGGCGCGTGGCGGCGCGGCGGTCAGATATCTGAGATTTTCTCCCAGGTCAGTTCGCGTTGCTCGAACCTGCCGCCACCCAAAGCGCGCGCCGGGGGGCGGAGGATCATGAAGCCGTCTTCGAAGCGGACCCCGCGCGGCTGTTCGGATCCGATCCGGCTGGGATCGGGCGCGGCATCGACCAGAGTGACCAGTTTCTGACCGTCATAGGTATATGTCCCGCAATACCCGCTGTATTCGCGCGTCTCCCCGGCGGGGAGGGTTTTGCGCCCATCGATCATCATCACGGCCATGCGCCCGTCCGGCGTGAAGACAATGCGCCCCACCCCCTGTCCGTCGTAGGCCGGGCGTAGTTCTGTGCCTTCGCCATCGTGCGAGACGGCGCGCACCAGGCGCCAGGTTCCTGTCAGTTCGGCCATCGCCGGATCCTCCATTCTTTTGTCTGGGCAGACTGCCGGGTTCGCGCGGGCGGTCAAGGCGCCATCCGCCCAGTACGCCCGCTTCGTGCTTCAGGAGGATATAAAATTGACCCTGGACAAGGTCCCGGCACACCGCTACATACGCGCCCTCACTAGGAACGCGGGAGACCCGAAGCCGTCGCGATACGACGGCTCGTTGTCGTTCGTACCGCGGTCTCTGGGGTCGAACAGAACAGGACCTGGGATCACATGGCGAAGAAGATCGTCGGCTATATCAAGTTGCAGATACCCGCCGGCAAGGCGAACCCGTCCCCGCCCGTGGGACCGGCTCTGGGCCAGCGCGGCCTGAACATCATGAACTTCGTGAAGGAATTCAACGCCTTCACGCAGAACATGGAGCCCGGGACCCCGACCCCGGTGGTGATCACGGCGTATGCCGATCGCAGCTTCACGTTCATCACCAAGACGCCCCCGAACACCTACTTCCTGAAGAAGGCGGCGAAGATCGACAAGGGCAGCCCCACCGTCGGCAAGGGCGCCGTGGTCGGACGGGTCACGACGGCTCAGTTGCGCGAAATCGCCGAGATCAAGATGAAGGACATGAACGCCAACGACATCGATGCCGCCATCCGCATGTTGGCCGGTTCTGCGAAGTCGATGGGTCTCACGGTGGTGGAGGGCTGAACGATGAAACAGGGCAAACGTCTGAAAGCGGCCTACGAGGCCATCGACATCAATAAATCCTACGCGCTCGACGAGGCGATCAAGCTGATCAAGGCGGGCGCCAAGGCGAAGTTCGACGAGACGGTGGAATTGTCGTTGAACCTCGGCATCGATCCGCGGCACGCCGACCAGATGGTTCGCGGTCTGACCAATCTCCCCAACGGCACCGGCAAGACCGTGCGCGTCGCGGTGTTCGCGCGTGGCCCGAAGGCGGACGAAGCCCAGGCGGCGGGGGCCGATGTGGTGGGCGCCGACGATTTGGCGGAGAAGATTCAGGCGGGAGAGATCAATTTCGACCGCTGCATCGCGACGCCCGACATGATGGGGCTGGTGGGCCGGCTTGGTAAAATCCTGGGTCCGCGCGGCCTGATGCCGAACCCGCGTTTGGGCACGGTGACCATGAACGTCAAGGACGCCGTCACGGCGGCCAAGGGCGGTCAGGTCGAATTCCGCGCCGAAAAAGCCGGTATCATCCATGCCGGTATCGGCAAAGTCAGCTTCGACGCCGACAAGCTTCTGGAAAACGCCCGCGCGCTGGCCGATGCCGTGCAGAAGGCGCGTCCGACCGGCGCCAAGGGTACTTACATGAAGGGTGCGGCTGTCAGCAGCACGATGGGACCCGGCATCCGGGTCGATGTCAGCTCGCTCGGCGCATCCTAAGAATACGCCGCCACCCGGTTAACCGGGTGGCGGCGGGCAGGACGCCAGGGCTTATCCCTTTGGCGTCCGAACCTGTCCAAGACCGCGCGTTACCTTCGGGTATTAAGGGATTTTCGGGTCCGCGAGCGGGAGACGGGGTGCCAAATCGATCGCGTAAGCGAGGGGTTTGGTGGTTCCGGCTATAGGTGGCGCTCCTTTTGGGGTGGCACGGGACAGGCGAACCGGGCCGGTTGGGCAACCTTCCGGTCCTTGGGCAACCCGGTGTTATCAGGCGAGAGCCGGACAACACCAAAACGGAGACGATGCGTGGACCGTACGGAAAAACGCGAATTCGTCGCTGAGCTCAAATCCGCGCTGCTATCCACTTCGATGGTCGTGGTCGCCCGTAATGGGGGACTGACGGTCGCCGAAGCTTCGGATCTGCGGCGCAAGATGCGAGCCTCGGGATCGACGTACAAGGTCGCGAAAAACCGGCTGGCTCATTTGGCTCTGGAAGGGACCCCGTTCGACGGCATTTTGCCGATGCTGAAAGGTCCGACCGCGCTTGCGTGGTCGACCGACGCGGTATCGGTGGCGAAAGCCGCTGTCGAGTTCGCCAAGACCAACGATAAGTTCGAAGTGATTGGAGGCGCCCTTGGCGCCCGGACGCTGAATGCGGACGGGATCAAGGCGCTCGCCGATCTACCGAGTCTGAATGTGCTGCGTGCCGGTCTGGTGGGGATGATTTCCACCCCCGCGACCCGGATCGCCAGCATTCTTCAGGCACCGGGCGGACAACTCGCCAGGGTCTTTGGGGCCTACGCCAGGAAGGATGAAGAAGCCGCCGCCGCCTGACCGCGCGCCGGCGGTGCCGGCTTGCGTGGAACCAACCCAAACCCCATGATACCGTAAGGACGAACGAAAATGGCCGATCTACAAAAACTGGCTGAAGAACTGTCCAGCCTCACCGTGCTGGAAGCCGCCGAGCTGTCGAAGATGCTCGAAGAGAAGTGGGGCGTGTCCGCCGCCGCGCCGGCCGCTGCCGCCGCCCCGGTTGCCGCTGCGGTTGCCGCTGTTGTCGAAGAGCAGACCGAGTTTACCGTCATGCTGATGGCTGCTGGCGACAAAAAGATCAACGTCATCAAGGAAGTCCGCACCATCACCGGCCTGGGCCTCAAGGAAGCCAAGGATCTGGTCGAAGGCGCGCCGAAGGCCGTCAAAGAAGCCGTCGGCAAGGACGAAGTGGCGAAGATCAAGAAGATGCTCGAAGACGCGGGCGCGACCGTGGAAGTCAAGTAACGCGATCGGGACGATCCACTCTCTGGTCCAGGGGGCGGCCCCTGGACCGGTTCGATCCGGTGATGGGTGGGAATCACGGCGATTCCCGCCCCGTCACGCTTTTGAAGCACGGCCCGATGGCGGCGATGGCCAATGGGAGGGGACGGTCCATGAAGTTCCGGTGGGATTTCCTGGGGTTCCCATGGGGCTGAAGCGCCCCTGGATTGACGGAAGCGTCCCTCGGGGCGTGGCCACAAGCAACGGCAGGCAGGACATTCCATGAACGCGATCACTGGGTCTTTCACCGGGCGCAAGCGTATCCGCAAAAGTTTCGGGCGGATCCCGGAAGTGGCGCCCATGCCAAACCTGATCGACGTGCAGCGCGCCA
>JAYWAX010000251.1:0-5867 GCA_043782125.1 Acetobacteraceae bacterium
ACATGCCGATGGTGCCGGAAGCCGCGATCGCCATGCTGGCCTGCGCGCGGCTTGGCGCGATCCATTCGGTGGTGTTCGGCGGCTTCGCGGCGGCCGAGCTGGCGGTTCGGATCGAAGATGCGCGACCGAAAGTCATTGTCTCGGCGTCCTGCGGGCTCGAACCGGGCCGGGTCGTGAAATACAAGCCGCTGCTGGACCTCGCCATCGAACTGTCGCCGCACAAGCCGGATGCCTGCGTCATTCTGCAACGGGACCAGGCTGAGGCGGCGATGATTCCGGGACGCGATCGCGATTTCCTGGCGCTGGAAGCTGCGGGCGCGCCGCATCCCTGTGTGCCGGTGCTGGCGACCGATCCGCTTTACATCCTTTACACATCCGGCACGACCGGGCGCCCGAAAGGCGTGGTGCGGGACAATGGCGGGCACGCGGTCGCGCTGTGGAACTCCATGAAGACGATCTACGGTCTGGATTCGGGCGACGTGTTTTGGACCGCCTCCGACGTCGGCTGGGTCGTGGGTCACAGTTACATCGTCTACGGGCCTTTGCTCCGCGCCTGCACTTCGATCATGTACGAGGGTAAACCGGTCGGCACGCCGGACGCGGGCGCGTTCTGGCGCGTCTGTTCCGAACATAAGGCGAAAGTCCTGTTCACGGCGCCGACGGCGATGCGGGCGATCAAGCAGCAGGACCCCGAGGGGAAACTCGCCGCCAAATACGATCTTTCCCACCTTGACGCCTTGTTTCTCGCGGGCGAGCGCTGCGATCCGCCAACCGCGGTCTGGGCTGCCGAAATGCTGGACAAACCCGTCGTCGATCACTGGTGGCAGACCGAAACCGGCTGGGCCATTACCTCCGGGTTTCGTCAGTATGGGCTGTTTCCGTTCCTGCCGGGCTCCGGCGGGCGGGCTTGCCCAGGGTACGAGCTGCACGCGTTGGACGATGACGGGAAGGTGCTGGCGGCGGGGACGACAGGCAATCTCAGCCTCCGCCTGCCGCTGCCGCCGGGCTGCGGGCCAACATTATGGCAAAACGAGGACGGCTACCGCACCGCCTACCTGTCCGATTTCCCGGGTTGGTACCGCACGGGCGACGCGGGCGTTGTCGATCCGTCCGGCGATGTCTGGGTCATGGGCCGCACCGACGACATCATCAACGTCGCGGGCCATCGCCTGTCGACCGGTTCGATGGAGGAAGTTCTCGCGTCCCACGCCGATGTCGCGGAATGCGCGGTGTTCGGGGCGAGGGACGCGCTGAAAGGGCAGACGCCGATCGGGCTGGTGGTGCTGAAAAACGGCGTCAACCGGCCGCACCCGGACATCGAGGCCGAGCTGGTCGCGTTGATCCGCGAACGCATCGGTCCCGTCGCGTCGTTCCGCGACGCGCGGGTGGTGCTGCGACTGCCGAAGACCCGGTCGGGTAAGATCTTGCGCGCCAGCATTCGGAAAATTGCCGATGGCGAAACGGCGCCGGTGCCGCCGACAATCGAGGATCCGGCGGCGTTGGACGAAATCGCGGCGGTGCTGAACCGCGGGAAATAAGCCGGGCCGACGAAACGATTGACCCGTGGCACCGCCGCCGGGGCGCGCCCGGCTCACCGGCCGCATTCCGGCATTTTGTGTCTCTTCGGGTCCCCGGGATCAGCCTGGAGACCCGATGCACGGTATGGGGAGCCGCCGGAAATCACCGGTTCTGGAAGCAGGCCCGCCCGCCGTCGCCCAGATGGTAGCCGGGCGGGCACACCAGGCGCTCCCGGCGCTCGAACCGGCGTTCCTCGCGTTCCCGTTCCCGGAAATTCGGCCGGCAGCGCCCATAATCGTTCATATGGAACCCTGGGCCGCATCCATCCCGGACCGGAACAATCGGCGAAGGCGCGAGGCCCAGCCCGGACCGGCTGACCCCGGCCAAAGCGGGTGACACAAGCATGGCGGAAAAAGCCAAAGCGAGGTGTATTTTCATGTTCGTCTCCCGACATCCGTCAACCGGCGGTGAACAATCGTCGCGCGGGCTACCGCCAAACATAAGCCCCGCCGCGGCGGCAACCGAGGCTCAGGATCGCCGCCGGATACGCGTCCCGAATGCCGGAGTCTGATCCAGTGCCACTTGGCCTGCAACGATCTTTGTTCGCGCGCGGCGATTTCCTGTCGAGGCCGGGAGGACCACGGGCCGTCTGACACCAAATGGCCGAAAGATTGACCCTTCGCGAGGTCCTCTCCGCGTCATGGCACGCCCCCGAGCGGGTCATCGGGGGTAATACACCATCGCGGGAGTGGCGACGATCAGCCGAGGGAATCGCCTCTCGTCCAATCGCCGTGCCGCGTCCGATGGCCCGATCGAGTCGTGCCATGACGTGGGAGAGTCGTGCCATGACGTGGGAGAGTCGTGCCATGACGTGGGAGAGTCGTGCCATGACGTGGGGGAGAGGCCGCGCCGAGAGTCAATCGTTCGGCCAGCGGCATGAATCGTCAGGCGTGTGCGCCTTCCAGATAGGCCGCTCTGACCTCCGGGCGCGCCAGCAATTCCGCGCCCGTCCCGGCCATCGAAATCGCGCCGTTTACCAGCACGTAACCGCGATGTGCGAGGCGCAAGGCCTGATACGCGTTCTGTTCTACCAGCAACACGGTCAGCCCGGTGCGCCGGTTTAACGTCCGGATCGCGCCGAAAATCTGCCGGCAAACCAGTGGTGCCAGCCCCAAAGACGGCTCGTCCAGCAGCAACAATCGGGGACGCGACATCAAGGCACGGGCGATCGCCAGCATCTGCTGCTCGCCACCCGAGAGGGTCCCGCCGCGCTGCCCGATGCGCTCCTGCAGACGGGGAAACAACGCGAACACTTCTTCCAGCGTGGCGGCAGCGTCGGTGCGGCCCGCGGCCTCGGCGCCCATGAGAAGGTTTTCATGCACCGTCATGCGCGCGAAAATCCGCCGCCCCTCCGGGGATTGGGCGATCCCGCGGCGCATGATGGCGTGGGTCGGCAGCCGGGTGATGTCGTCGCCTTCGTGGCGGATGGTGCCCTCACGCGCCTGGGGGCTGCCGCAGACGGTCATCATCAGCGTCGACTTGCCCGCGCCGTTGGCGCCAATCAAGGTGACGATCTCGCCTGGATTCACCTCCAGATCGACATTTCGAAGCGCCTGCACTGCGCCATAGAACGTCGAGACACCGGACAGGGACAACATCGCGGTCACGCGGCCACCCCGGTGTCAGCCCCGGCGGCATCCCCGTCATCGTCCTCGTCGCCCTCGCCAAGATAGGCCGCGATCACCGCGGGATTGGCGCGGACTTCCGCAGGCGAGCCATCCGCGATCTTTTTTCCGTGATCCAGCACGACGACATGGTCGGAAATGCGCATCACGACGCCCATGTCGTGCTCGATCAGTAACAAGGAACAACCGTCGGCGCGGATGCCGAGCAGGAGTTCGTTCAGCCCCTCGGTCTCCCGCGGGTTCAGGCCCGCGGCCGGTTCGTCGAGGCACAGCAGCACAGGGTCTATGCACATCGCGCGGGCGATTTCCAACCGCCGCTGCGCGCCGTAGGGCAGATCGCCGGCCGGGTCGTCGGCGCGCTCGATCAACCCGATCCGTTCCAGCCAATGGCGCGCTTTTTCGCGGCCAAGGCTCTCGGCGGTCCGGTAATGGCGCGTGCCAAGTACTGCCAGAAGGCCAAAACCGCTGGACGCCATCAGCGTGTTGTGACGCGCGACCAACAGGTTTTCCAGCACCGTCATCCCCGCGAACAACCGCACATTCTGAAATGTCCGTGCCACCTGGGCTTTTGACGCAATGCGGTGGCCGGGCATGCGCTGCAACTCGAACCGGGCGCCGTTGGGGTGGGTGAGGACGATTCCGCCCTCGTTGGGTTTATAGAATCCGGTAATGCAGTTGAAGACGGTGGTCTTGCCCGCGCCGTTGGGGCCGATGACGGCGGTGATCTCTGCGCGCCGGGCCTCGAAGGACAGGGCATCGACCGCTTTCAGGCCGCCGAAGCGCATGGTCAGACCGGCGACGTCCAGCATCAGCGCGCGCCCAAAAGGATGGTCGGTGTCCGGGTAGAGACCATGCCCCTGGGCCGCAGCACCATCACCACGACAAGGGCCAGACCGAAGACCAGCATGCGGTAAAGCGGCAATTCGTTGGCGATGCCTGCGAAGAGTTCGCTGTCCATCTGTTCCGCGAGGAAGCTAAGGAAGGCGCGCAACAGTTCCAGCCCGCCGACCATGACGATCGCGGCGAGCGCGACACCGAGTTGCGAGCCAAGCCCGCCCAACACGACGATGGCGAGGACGGTGGCGCTTTCGATGAACGTAAAACTCTCCGGCGAAATGAACGCCTGCCGCGTGGCAAAGAAGGCGCCCGCGAAGCCGCCGAACATGGCGCCGATGCCGAACGCGGTGAGCTTTGTCACCGTCACGTCGATACCCAACGAGCGGCACGCGGTTTCGTCCTCCCGAAGTGCCTCCCAGGCGCGCCCCAGCGGGGTGCGGCGCAGGCGCAGGGTAAACCAGTTGGTCATCAAGGCCAGCGCGAGGATGACGTAGTAAAGAAAGGTCACGCGCTGGATCGTTTCAGGCTCGATATTGAAGAAACCGGCGAAGGTTCCCTCGCCGCCGTCCATGCTGAAGGCCAGGCCGAACAGTGTCGGGCGCGGGATGCTGGTGATGCCGTTGGGGCCGTGGGTCAGGGAGACCCAGTTGATCAGCACAACGCGGATGATCTCCCCGAAGGCGAGAGTCACGATCGCGAGGTAATCGCCGCGCAGACGCAACACCGGAAATCCCAGCAATATCCCCGCGAAGGCCGCGAGAATCCCGGCCAGCGGCAAACAGGTCCAGAACCCGAGTCCGAAACTCTCCGCCAGCAGCGCATAGGAATAGGCGCCGACTGCGTAAAACGCGACATATCCGAGATCGAGCAACCCCGCGAGCCCGACAACCACGTTCAGACCCCAGCCCAACATAATGTAGGTCAGTACGAGGGTGGCCAGATCGACGTAGTAACGCGATCCGCCCAAAGGCAGCATCAGCGCGAAGACCAGCAGCGCCGGGGCGACCGCCTTGCCCGCGCGCCGCATCGCTGCATCGCTTCCCGCTGCCTGGCTGGTGGGGTGACGCTGACCTCGGGTGAGCATCAGCAGGCGGCCCACAAAGACCAAAACCACAACCACCGCAACGGCGATCGGGCGTCCGCGCAGCCCGAGGCCATGGTCGCTGTTTTCCGTGACGAGGCCAATCAACGGCGCGAACAAGCCCAGGGCGATGAGAGCGGAGAGGCCGGCGTCGCGGAGCGCGCTGTTGGGGCCTGCGCCGGTCATACTTTCTCGACCTCGGCGCGGCCCAGTATGCCCGTGGGGAGGAAGATCAACGCGACGATCAGGATGGAGAAGGCGGCGACGTCCTTGTATTCGACGCTGAAGTATGCGGACCAGAAGACCTCGATCAATCCGATGAGGAGGCCACCCAGGACCGCGCCGGGGAGGCTGCCGATGCCGCCCAACACGGCGGCCGTGAAGGCTTTGACTCCCGCGATGAAGCCGATGAAGAAGTCGATCACGCCGTAATACATCAGGAACATCAGCCCCGCGACGGCGGCGAGCGCGGCGCCGATGACGAAGGTGATGCTGATGGTCAGGTCTGTGTCGATGCCCAGAAGGCTCGCCATCCGCAGGTCCTGCTCGCAGGCGCGCATGCGGCGGCCCAGGGGCGTGCGGGTGACGAGCCAGGTGAAGACGGCGAGGATCGACAATGTGGCGATCGCGATGGCGATCTGCATCCAGGAAAGGCGGACCGCGAAGCCATCTGCTTCCATGATCTGGAATCCGCCGGGGATCAGCGTGTCCAGCGGTTTGACCCGGGCGCCCTGGCTGACCTGGAC
>JAYWAX010000252.1:0-2092 GCA_043782125.1 Acetobacteraceae bacterium
GCGCGCGAGCCGGGATCGCGGGACACCGCCTTGATTTCGATGATCCCGTCGTAAATTTCCGGAACTTCCTGTGCGAACAGCTTCGCCAGAAACCCCGGATGCGTGCGCGACAAGAAGATCTGGGGTCCGCGCGGTTCTTCCCGCACATCGTAGATATAGGCACGCACGCGGTCGCCATTTCGAAAGCTCTCGCGCGGGATGAGTTCGTCGCGGCGCAACAGCGCCTCGGCCTTGCCGAGTTCGACCATGAGGTTGCCGTACTCGGTGCGCTTCACGGTGCCGTTGATGACCTCGCCGACGCGGTCCTTGAATTCTTCGTACTGCTTCTTGCGTTCGTATTCGCGGACGCGCTGGACGATCACCTGTTTGGCGGTCTGCGCGGCGATGCGGCCGAAATCGATCGGCGGCAGCGGATCGACGACGAAATCGCCAACGGCTTTGTCCGGGAACAGCTTCAGCGCGTCGCGCGCGGACATCTGCGTTTCCTCGGTCTCGATCGTCTCGACGATCTCGGTCCAGCGGGACAGGCGCACGTCGCCGGTCTTGCGATCGATCGTCGCGCGGATGTCTTTTTCATGCCCGTACTTGGCGCGGCCGGCCTTCTGGATGGCCTGCTCCATCGCTTCCAGCACTTCCTCACGCTCGATATTCTTCTCCCGCGCGACCGCGTCGGCGACCAGCAGCAGTTCAGGGCGGGCAATGGCGGTATCCATGGGGGCCTCTGTCTTTCGTCTGGCTTCGGGGATCAGTTCGCGACCGGCGCCGGCGCGCAGAAGGCGATCAGCGCATCGGTCAGCACGAGTTTGGCGCGGCGCACGTCGCGGAGCGGCACGTCCGCCTCGGTCCCGTCGTCGAGCCGCAGTTTACCATGAATGTCGTCCGCCCCCAACACGATCCCGGAGAACCGCTTGCGGCCGTCGATCGGAAAGTTCGTCTCCACGCGGGCCAAATGACCGGCGAACCGGACCCAGTCCTTGACCCGGGTCAACGGGCGGTCGATGCCCGCGGAACTGACCTCCAGGTTCCACGCGCCGGGGATCGGGTCTTCGACGTCGAAAACCGTGCTCATGTAATGGCTGATCTGCTCGCAGTCCTCGACCGAGATCAGGCTGCCATCGGCGCGATCGGCCATGACCTGAACCGTCGGCCGTTCGCGGCCCAGTACGGCGATGCGCACCAGCTCGAAGCCCATGGTTTCCAGGCGTGGTCCGACAATGGCGGTCAATTTGGCCTCCAGCGTCAAGGGTGCGGCGGTGTCTTCGTCTTGGTCCAAAACAAAAAAGGCGGCCGATTAAGGCCACCCCCCGATAAAGCAGCGGAGAATTTGGTGTGTGGCTCATGTAGCGGAACACCCCGCCGATCGCAAGGGGCATGCGGCATTGCGGCATGGCCATGCGCCCAGGAAGTGCTATATCGTGGCTCATGACCGCCGCGCTGCAGCCACTGACCGTCGAAGAATTTCTCGATTGGGAACGCGCCCAGACGTCACGGCACGAATTCGATGGCATTCAGCCGGTGGCGATGACCGGTGGGAGTTTTGCCCATGCCCGGACGATTACCCGCCTCACCACCGCCCTCGGCACCAGACTCCGGCCCCCATGCGAGGCGATCGGGTCCGAATTGAAGGTTCTCACCCCGGGACGGGTGCGTTATCCCGATGCCAGCGTGATGTGCCACATTCCGGAAACAGACGGCGATACCGTCGAACCCACCGTCGTCTTCGAGGTGCTGTCGCCTTCTTCCGTGCTCACCGACCGGAGGGTGAAAGTCGCGGAATACGCGTCTGTGCCGCGGATCCTGGTTTACGCGATCCTGGAGGCCGAAACGCCCCTGATTACCGTCCGCCGCCGCTCTCGCGGCTGGGAAGAGGAAACCTTCACCGGACTCGACGCCGAACTCCCGCTTCCGGAAATCGGCGTCTCGATCCCTCTGGCCGCCATTTACGCCCGGTAAACCCGCCAACGCCCGCGCCTGGCAGGCACGGGCGAAGCAGAGATCAGGCCGCGTTCGCCAGTGCGGGCGCTGGCGCGATTTGGCCGCCGCGGAAAATCGCAAGCGCCGCCAGCGACGACGCGGCACGATGCATCGGCGA
>JAYWAX010000253.1:0-2088 GCA_043782125.1 Acetobacteraceae bacterium
CGAAGATTCGAAACGCCGGAATCCCCGCCGCCAGCTCCGCCGCCGGCAGCAGCACGGTCGGCAGAGTGTCCACCGCCTCGCCTTCCTCGAACGCAAGCCGCGCGGTTTCCGCAGCCTCATCCGCCTTGGCCTGCCCATGCGCCAACGCCGTCGCGGCAGTCGCAAGTATTTTCTTCGCCTCGTTAATCTCCGCGCCCGCAAGCGCCTCCAACCGCGCGATCTCGTCGAGCGGAATATCGGTGAACAGCCGCAGGAACCGGCCGACGTCCGCGTCCTCAGTATTCCGCCAGAACTGCCAGTAATCGTACGCCGAGACCCGATCGGCCGTAAGCCACACCGCGCCCGCCGCCGTCTTTCCCATCTTGGCACCGGACGCCGTGGCAATCAGCGGCGTTGTCAGCCCGAACACGTGCTTGCCGTCGCTGCGCCGCGTCAGCTCCATCCCCGAAATAATGTTCCCCCACTGATCCGACCCGCCGATCTGCAACACCACCCCGTTGCGCCGGTTCAACTCGCGAAAATCGTAGCTTTGCAAAATCATGTAGTTGAATTCGAGGAACGTCAGCGGCTGCTCCCGCTCCAGCCGCAGTTTCACGGAATCGAACGTCAGCATCCGGTTGACCGTGAAATGCGTCCCCACGTCGCGCAGCAGTCCGATGTAAGACAGCTTGTCCAGCCAGTCCGCGTTGTTGACCATGATGGCGTCCGGCGCGGCCTCGCCAAACCGCAGAAACGGCCCGAAGCAGCGGCGGATGCCCGCCATGTTCGCAGCGATGGCCTCGTCCGTCAGCATCTGCCGGGATTCGTCCTTGCCCGAGGGATCGCCGATCCGGGTCGTGCCGCCGCCCATTAAGACGACCGGCTGGTGACCGTGTTTCTGCAACAGCCGCAGAATCATGATCTGCACCAGGCTGCCCACATGCAGGCTGTCGGCGGTGCAATCGAACCCGATATAAGCCCGGATCGGGCCCGCCTTCATCAGACCGGCCAGGGCCTCCCGGTCCGTACACTGGAAGACGAACCCGCGTGCGGCAGCTTCAGCGATGAAATCGGTGGTGGCCATGGCAAGAAACCCGTGGTGGAGTGATTTGGCCGCTGATTACCAGGGGACAGCCGGGAGAGGAACATGCCGCGGACGATCGGACTGATGAGCGGGACCTCGCTGGATGGCGTCGACGCCGCCTGGCTGGAGACGGATGGCGAGACCGTGACGGAATTCGGCCCCCATTTGACCATCCCCTACGACGACACGCTGCGCCGCGATGTGCGCCATATCCTCGACCTCGCGCCCGGCATGGCGGAGGACGATCCGTTGTTGGCCAGCGCGGTCGCGCGCCTGACCGCGTATCATGTTCAGGCGGTAAAGGCTTTGGGCCGGGACGCTGACCTGATCGGGTTTCATGGCCAGACGATCCTGCACCAGCCCGACCGCCGCCGCACCTGGCAGGTGGGCGATGCGGCGCGGCTGGCGCGCGAAACCGGGATCGCGGTCGCCTACGATTTTCGCAGCGCCGACGTGGCGGCGGGCGGTGAGGGTGCGCCGTTCGTTCCGGTCTACCATGCCGCTCTGGCCCGGGATCTGCCCAGACCACTCGCGGTGTTGAACATCGGCGGGGTCGCCAACGTGACCTGGATTGGTCCCGGCGACGCCGACCTGATCGCCTTCGATACCGGCCCAGGCAACGGTCCGCTCGACGACTGGGCCGTGCAACATACCGGCCAAAGCTTCGACCGGGACGGCGCGCTGGCCGGTGCCGGCACGGTCGATCCAGCGGTGCTGACGCTGTTGGCGGCCCATCCCTATTTGGCCCGCGCCGCACCGAAGTCGCTCGACCGCCTGGATTTTTCCCGTTCTCTCGCGAACAGCGGGCTGCACCGCCTGACCCCGGCCGATGGCGCGGCGACCCTGGTCGCCTTCATCGCTGCGGCCGCCGCGGCCGCTGTGTTTCCCACGCCGCCACGCCGCTGGTTGATCTGTGGCGGTGGCCGCCGCAACCCCGCGATAATGGCCGCGTTGCGATCCGTTCTGGATGTTCCGGTGGAGCCTGTGGAAACCGTCGGGTGGGACGGCGACGTGTTGGAAGCACA
>JAYWAX010000254.1:0-2088 GCA_043782125.1 Acetobacteraceae bacterium
GGGTAACAGCCTTCCCTACCCCTATCGCCATGTAACGGCCGGTGTCAGTTCATGGGCCACTTGGTGTCGTTCCCCACACCCTTGAATCGCACCCCTTCGCGGCCGGCCGTTCGCCTCCGCCACGGTGTCCTGCTAAGCTGGCAGCCGCCATGTCCCACGAGTCGCATCGGGCTCCCGGCCTTCGCCGCATCGTCCATATCGACATGGATGCGTTTTACGCGTCCGTGGAGCAGCGCGACGACCCGTCTTTGCGCGGATTGCCGCTGGCCGTGGGCAGCCCGCGGGAACGGGGCGTGGTCGCCGCGGCCAGTTATGAGGCGCGCCGGTTCTGGGTGCGGTCCGCGATGGCCTCTGTCACCGCCACGCGCAAATGTCCCGAGCTGATCTTCGTCCCGCCGCGATTCGATGTGTACCGGGCAGTGTCGCGCCAAATCCACGCGATTTTTGAGCGATTCACGCCGTCGATCCAACCTTTGTCGCTGGATGAGGCCCATCTCGACGTCACCCACCCCCTCATCGACCTGGGTTCCGCGACCGCGATCGCGGCGGAAATCCGGCGGCTGATCCGGGCTGAAACCGGGCTCACCGCGTCGGCGGGCGTGTCGTACAACAAGTTCCTGGCCAAGCTGGCGTCGGACCATCGCAAGCCGGACGGGTTGTTCGTCATTACGCCGCGGATGGGGGCGGAGTTTGTCGAAACGTTGCCAGTTGGAAAATTCCACGGGGTCGGGCCGGCAACAGCGGCGAAAATGGCGGCCCTCGGGTTGCATACCGGGGCCGATCTGCGGCGCCAAACCCGCGCGTTTCTGACCGCGCATTTCGGAAAGTCCGGCGATTATTATCACGATGCCGCGCGCGGTGTGGACGATCGCCCGGTTGTCGCGGACCGGCAACGGAAATCGCTGGGGGCCGAAACGACCTTCGCCCGCGATCTGCTTACGCTCGACGACGCGGAAATCGCGTTGACGCCGTTGATCGCGAAAGTCTGGCACTCCTACGCCAAGGGCCCGATGGCCGCGCGCACGGCGACGGTGAAGGTCAAATACGCCGACTTTCAGACGGTGACGCGCAGCCGGTCGCGCGATGAAACGATCGCCGCCCGCGCCACGTTGGAGGAAATGGGTTTGTCCCTGTTGCGGCCTTTGTTCCCGCCACGGCGCGGCGTGCGTCTGCTGGGGATCTCGCTGTCGGGGTTCGAGGACCAGGCCGCGCCCGGCTTTCGGCAACTGGCGTTGTGCCTCGCCTGAGCGATCCCGTCAGGCCGCGGAACGTTGGGAGGCGCGCGCGGTTGAATGCCCTCGGAGACCGTGACGCCGCTGTATGCGGCAAAACCGGTGGACGTCGGCGAGATCGCGGCCGATCGCGAATAAGGCGAGCACACTGAACCGCGGCGGTCGTTTCTTGGGCTGGCGGCGTTCAGGCAGGGCAGCGGCGCCGCTGCGACGATCGGAAGCGTCATGGCGGCGGTCCTGCCCGGGCTCCCTTTGATACGGCGGGGCGGAATGCCGAGGGCGTGAGGTTCCGTTCAATGCGCGGGCACGATATCCAGGCGGCGGCGGATTTCCTCGACCTCGCCGCCCATCCGGTCTACCCGGCGCGACAGGCTGGCGTATTGGCTTTCCAGAATTCCGAGGCGTTCCTTGACCTCGCGCATGTCCGCCGCGATGCCGTCCATCTTCACGTCCAGGCGGCGGAGATACACCAGCATCAGGTTTTCGGGCTGATCGCTCACCGGGGGGACTCCTCTTTACTGGCCTTCGCGGCATTCAGCCGTCAGGGACGATATGACGACGGCAGATGAAACGCCACCGGGGCGGCGGGGTGCGGATTTCCGCCGTGCCCGCAACGGCCCAGAGCAAAGCGCCGGCACAGCTGGGCATGGCAGCGCCCAACCGCGGATTCAGCAAGAACGCGGATCGTGCATCCTTCATCTCCTGTGCTTTCGCGACGATGGCGGGTAAAAGGTAAAAAGGCAACCGGCCCAGTGGAAATTGTGGCTAGCTCGAGATCTGTCCGGCTTTCGTAGCTCGTGAAGTGTCCGGTCCAATGTCCCTCCAGGGATGGAGGATTTCATGGACCGGGCACGCC
>JAYWAX010000255.1:0-5812 GCA_043782125.1 Acetobacteraceae bacterium
TTCGGCGTCAGCCACGACTGGGATCGCGGGCAATCCGGCGATATCAAACTGACGCACCGCGTCATCCTCAGCCCGTACGCGGCCAAGCGCGTTGCCACCTTGCTCGCCAAGGTCATCCAGGATTACGAAGCGCGCTTCGGCACACTTTCCTGAATCGGACATGCGGATGGGCCAAAGCGAAAGCATTGCCGCCCATGACGACACGCCCGAACGCGCGATCGCCGACGAGGCGCTCGCCTGGGCCGGCTTCGCCAACGCCCGCATGGCCAGCGAGTTCTGTCAGTCCTGGCTGAACCTTCAATGCCGCCTGGTACCCGGAACTGTCACCGGCCTTCTGCTGTTGGAAGACGAAGACGGCAGTTTCGCCCCGGCCGCCACCTGGCCGCCTGACGGCAACGATGTCGCCGAGCTGGTTCCCGCCGCCGAACGGGCGCTGCGCGAACGGCAGGGTGTCGTCGAACGGACGGCGGCCGGCGATGCCCATGCCGCTTATCCCGTGGACATCAGCGGCAAACTCTGGGGCGTGGTGGTCGTCGATCTCGGCGCCTGCCCGGACCTCACGCTGCAAGGCGCCCTGCGCCGGCTGCATTGGGGCGCTGGCTGGGTCGAAACCCTGTTCCATCGGCGCCAGGCGGAGCAGGACGCGCAAAAGCTGGCCACCGCGCGCCTGGCCCTGGAAATGGTCGCGGTCGCCGGGACCGCCCTGGGCCTCGTCGGGTCCGCGACCGCCCTGGCGAATGAGATGGCGATCCGGTTGGATTGCCGCCGAGTGGCCGTCGGTACCGTGCGCCGGGGACGGGTGAAGGTTCTCGCGTTATCGCACGCCGCGTCGGTCGCCGGGAAATTGCGGCTGGCCGACAGCCTCGCGAACGCCATGGAAGAAGCCGTCGATCAGTCCGCGTCGATCGGCTTTCCGCCGTTCCCGGGCGGCGAGAGGACGGTCGCGGTGGCCCATCGCGATCACGTGCGCGACATGCGGCTTGGCGCGGTGCTGTCCGTCGTCTTTACCCATCGCGGACAGACCTCGGGTGTCATCACGCTGGAGCGGGACGAACCGGCGCCCTTCGACAGGCAGACCGTGACGCTTTGCGAGGCCGTCGCCTCCCTCATTGGCCCGGTGATCGGCCTGCAACGGGAACTCGATCGTCCCTTGACCGGCCGCGCCATCCGCGCGGTGGGCACCGCCATCAAGGCTGTCCTTGGCCGCCGGCATCCCACGGTCAAAATCGTCCTGGGTCTGACGGCGGCGCTGGCGATCTGGCTGACCTTCGCCACCGGCGAATTCCGCGTGTCCGGTAAGGCGACCATCGAGGGACAGATACAACGCGCTTTGGTCGCGCCGTTCGATGGTTTCATCGCGACCGCCCCGAAACGCGCCGGCGACATTGTACGCAAGGACGAGGTGCTGGCCACGCTTGATTCCCGTGAGCTCGAACTCCAGGCCTTGCGCTTTGAAAGCCAGATGAATGGCGCGCGCCTTAAGCAGCAAAATGCCGAAGGCAAGCACGATCGCGCGGAGGCCGCCGTGCAGGGCGCCAACGCGGCCGAGGCGGAGGCGCAGCTCGCCCTCGCCCGTGAAAAGTTCGACCGCGCCCGGATTGTCGCACCGTTCGATGGACTGGTCGTTTCAGGCGATCTGACGCAGCAACTCGGGTCCCCCGCAGAACGGGGTAAGGTGTTGTTCGAGATTGCGCCGCTGGACAGTTACCGTGTTGTTGTCCAGATCGACGAACGGGAAATCGCGTATGTCCAGACAGCACAGACAGGGCATCTGGTACTGAACGGTTTGTCGGCCGACAATCTGGACTTCGATGTGGTGCGGATCGTTCCGGTCGCGGTGGCAGGCGACGGACGGAATACCTTTCGGGTCGAAGGCACGCTGCGCGAGGTCGATCCCCGCCTTCGCCCGGGCATGGAGGGGATCGGCAAGGTCATCGCCGGCGACGCCCGTCTGGTCTGGATCTACGCCCATCCGATCGTCGATTGGGCCAGGTTGCTGCTGTGGAAATGGTTGCCGTGACGGATTGTTCCCGGGGCCGGGTTAAACCGCTGGGGGCAAACCCGTCCCGCTGCGGGGCTTTGGACGCTTATGCGTGAGCCGTTTCTCAGCTCCAACTGGCACCGCGTCGCTCGTTTAAAGCCGCGTCTGCCGATCCATGCCGAGGTCACTCGCCATCGCTCGCGCGGTCAGACCTGGTACTCGGTGCGCAATGCGGCGACCGGCGAAGTTCATCGCTTCAGCCCTGCTGTCTATCTGTTTTTGGGCATGCTGAATGGCGTGCGAACAGTGACGGAAGCCTGGACCATCGTCGCCGACCGGCTGGATGAGGACGCGCCGACGCAGGACGAGGTGATCCGGCTCCTGTCTCAGTTGCACGACGCCGACCTGTTGCAGAGCGACTACAGCCCGGACTTCGATGAATTGTCGCGACGGCGGCGCAAGCGGTCCCGGAGCAAATTCTGGCAACGCGTTGGCAACCCGATGGCCTTGCGGATTCCGCTGTGGGACCCGGACCGTTTCCTGACCCGCGCGTTGCCGATCCTTGCGCCGCTTCCGGGCGTCCTGGCCATTCTCCTATGGGGTGCCGTGGTGTTGCCCGCGCTTTTGCTGGCGGGCGTTCATTGGAACGAGCTGACCGACGGGATCGCCGACCGGTTATTCGCCACCGAGACATTGTTGCTGATGGCGGCGATCTTCCCGGTGGTCAAAGCGTTGCACGAAATGGGGCACGCGGTCGTTCTTAAGGCGGGTGGTGCGGCCGTGCATGAAATGGGCCTGATGCTGCTCGTGCTGCTGCCCATCCCCTACGTCGATGCATCCGCGTCCAGCGCCTTCCGAAGCCGCTGGCGCCGGATCGGTGTGGGCGCGGCGGGTATGCTGGTGGAAACGTTTGTCGCGGCGTTGGCGATGTATGTCTGGGTTCTTGTCGAGCCTGGCCAGGTCCGGGCGCTGGTTTTCGCGGTCATGGTGATCGCCGGCGTGTCCACGGTCGTTTTCAACGCCAATCCGCTGCTGCGCTACGACGGGTATTTCATCCTGTCGGATATTCTGGGCATCCCCAACCTGGCCGCCCGCGCCAGCCGGTACTGGGGCTGGCTGACCCGGCGGGTCCTGTTCGGCAGCAAGACGCCGGCGCCCGCGACCGCGCCGGGGGAGCCGAAATGGCTGCTGTTTTATGCGCCGGCGGCGTTTATCTGCCGTAATCTTGTGATGGCCGGGATCATGCTGGCCATCGCCGGTCAGTTCTTCGTCTTCGGCGTTTTGATCGCGATCTGGACGGTCGCGATCACAATCGTCTTGCCGCTCGTCCGGGCTCTGGCGCAGGTGGTGACCGGGCCAACCCTCGCGGAAAATCGCACGCGCGCGGTGACCGTCACTGCGGCCGGCCTCGCTTTGCTGGCGCTGTTCGCCGGCGTTGTGCCGGTGCCGCTGCATACCGTCGCGGAAGGGGCCGTCTGGCTCCCGGAGGATAGCTTCGTTCGCGCCGGCGCGAATGGTTTTGTCCACCATCTGGCGGTGGAACCGGGCGAACTGGTCGCGCGCGGGCAACTTCTGACGATCGGATCCGATCCCGAGCTTGAGGCCGAAATCAAGGTTGGGCGGGCGCGGGTGGACTCACTGACCGCACAATACGTGTCCTATCAATTCAGCAACCGGGTCGAAGCCGGCCTGACCAGCCGTCAACTTGAACTCGAACAATCCGCGCTGGCCCAGGCCACCGGGCGGATCAAGGATCTGGCGGGGTACAGCCGGACCGAGGGCCAGTTTGTTGTTCCGCGAGCCGGCGATCTGCCCAATCGCTATTTTAAGCGCGGCGAGGTGCTGGGGTATGTGCTGCCAAAGGAAATTCGCGTGGCGCGGGTCCTGGTTCGGCAAAACGATGTCGATCTGGTGCGTAAACGCCTGATTGGCGTGGCGGTCATTCTGGCCGCCGATTTAAGCCGCTCGTACCCGGGGGCGATGTTGCGTGAAGTGCCAGCCGCGTCCGATCAACTTCCCAGTAAGGCTCTGGCGATCGAAGGCGGTGGTTCGCAGGCGACGGATCCGCGCGACCAGGAACACCCGAAAACATTGTCCCGGTTCTTTCAGTTCGATGTGGAAATTCCTGCCGGGGCTGGCGGGGCGTCCGCTGGCGGGCATGTTTGGGTACGGTTCGACCATGGCACGGAACCCTTGTTCTGGCAGGCGTGGCGCCGGGTTCGCCAATTGCTGTTGTCGCGCTTCGATGCCTGACCGCAAGCCCTGGCGGCTGGTGGACCCCGCCGCCGGCCCGTATTTGGAGCGGCGGCGGCCAACGCCGCACGCCGTCGATCGCATGCTGTCGTCCCTGGCCGCCCCGGCCGCCGCCCGGCTCTCTCCCGGGATCGGCCTGCTGAAGCGGCGGGCCGCCCAGGTGGAGGCATTGGCAATCGAAATTGCGGCCCTGACCGGCGATGCGTTGTGCGCCGAAGCCCAGGCGCTCCGTCCTCGATTTGCGGCCCAGGGCCTGAGACCGGCGCTGGTCGCACGTTGTTTCGCCCTGGTTCGGGAGGCATCGCGCCGGCATTTGGGGAAGCCGCATTATCCCGTGCAACTCATGGGCGGATGGGCGTTGCTGGACGGCATGCTGGTGGAAATGGCGACCGGCGAGGGGAAGACGATCACCGCGACTCTGGCCGCTGCGACAGCCGCCCTCGCCGGCATGCCAGTCCATGTGATCACGGTGAACGACTATCTGGCGTCTCGGGACGCAGAGGAGCTTGGGCCCCTCTATGCCGCACTTGGCCTTTCGGTCGGCTGCGTGTGTCAGCCGGACGGGGAGGTGTCGCGGCGATCCGCCTATGGGGCGGATATCACCTATGTCACCAGCAAAGAGCTTGGGTTCGATTATCTGCGCGATCAGTTGGCGATGGACCGTCGGCGCAGCCGGGGCAACATGGCGATCGACCGGCTGTTCGACGGCCCCGAGGCAAATCTGCGGCTGACCGGACTGGGTTTTGCGATTGTCGATGAAGCTGACAGCATTCTGATCGATGAGGCGCGGACCCCGCTGATCATCGCGGTCCGGGACGACGCAGCGGAACCTTTCCAATACACCAGTGCCTTGCGGATCGCTGCTTCGCTGCGCGAGGGCGAGCACTACGATTTGTTGCCCGATCACCGCAGCGCGCGCCTGACCGACGCGGGCCGCGAGCACCTCGCGGTTGTCGCGACCCCCTTGGGCGGGGTGTGGCGCTATCGCCGGGCACGGGAGGAGATTGCGCACCAGGCCTTGGCCGCGCTTCACATGTACGAGCGAGACCGCGAATACATTGTGCGCGACGGGAAGGTGGAGATCGTCGACGAATACACCGGCCGCATCGCGGAGGGCCGCAAGTGGGAGCACGGCCTGCACCAGTTGATCGAGACCAAGGAGCAAGCGGAGATATCGCCGCGCGATCGAACCTCGGCGCGGATCACCTATCAAAGCCTGTTTCGCCGCTATGCGCGGCTGTCCGGCATGAGCGGGACGGCGGCGGAGCATACCGCCGAGCTCTGGTCGGTCTACGGTCTGAAAATCCTGCGCGTTCCGACTCACCGTCCGGTGCGGCGTCAATGCATCGGCCGTTCGCTGCATGTGAATTCGATGGCGCGCTGGGACGCGGTGGCGAAGGCCGCCGCGACGATGTCCGAGGCGGGCCGTCCTGTCTTGATCGGAACACGATCGGTGGCGGCGTCGGAGGAAATTGGCCGCCGCCTGGCAGAACGCGGTTTGACGCACACCGTCCTGAACGCGCGCCAGGACGGCGACGAGGCCGCGGTGGTCGCCTGGGCTGGCCAGCCTGGGCGGAT
>JAYWAX010000256.1:0-5811 GCA_043782125.1 Acetobacteraceae bacterium
GTCGCAGAAACGTTATGTCGCGATCAAAAGCCG
Source organism: Acetobacteraceae bacterium (assembly GCA_043782125.1). GTDB lineage: Bacteria > Pseudomonadota > Alphaproteobacteria > Acetobacterales > Acetobacteraceae > Rhodopila. The sequence goes on from JAYWAX010000256.1 coordinate 34, forward strand.
GGTGCACTGGCGCGCCGACCTTGGCGCGCTCGCGAAACACGTCGTCGAATGCGACGGGTTGGGCGTCTGCACCTCCGATTACAGCATTCTTAAATTCGAAAACGTGCGGAGGCCGATTTATCCGTTGGATTTGTTGAACGAACCCGACGCCTGAACGCGCGGGGTACCCCTGGGCCCGACGCGGCACCCGCCTGGCATGCGACGAGCCGGAATGCGCCGGGAAAATACGGCAGGTCCGGTCCGCGCGGTATGCGAGGACGCATGTGCTCATTGCCCGGTTTCAGTCGGCTCGCGTTGGCCCAGTGGAAAGCGGCGGAGCGATGCGGGCGGACGGCCAGGGTGCCGCCGCGCCGTGACGTGCCGCGGGGATGCTGGCATAGTTCGGGCCGAAACGAGCCCCAGCACCCACAGGACCCACCGATGACCATCATGCCCGGCTTCACGCTGACCGACATCGAAACCAGTGGGGCGCGCATTCGCCTGCGCCATGGCGGCAACGGCCCCCCCTTGTTGTTGCTGCACGGCAATCCGCTCACCCACGCCGCCTGGCACAAGGTCGCGCCGCGGCTGGCGGAACGATTCCATGTCGTCGCCGCCGACCTGCGAGGATACGGCGACAGCTCCGCCCCGGCGGAAGACCCGGACAGCGCCAATTATTCTTTCCGCGCAATGGCTCAGGACCAGGTCGATGTCATGAAAGCCCTGGGTCATACGCAGTTTTTCGTCGCGGGCCACGATCGCGGCGGACGCACAACGCATCGTATGTGCCTCGATCATCCGGACAAGGTGCTGAAAGCGGCAGTGATCGACATTGTTCCAACCCTGGATATGTGGGCGGCGATGGACAAAGAAGGCGCGATCGGCGGCTGGCACTGGCCATTCATGGCCCAACCCCAGGGGTTCCCCGAGGCGTTTCTGGGCGCGGTCGATCCCGACTGGTTCATGCGCAAGAAACTTCTGAAACTGACCGAAAATCTCGACCATATCCCGCCGGAAATCTGGCACGAATATGTCCGTTGCTTCAACGAAAAGACCATCCGCGGTTCCTGCGGCGATTACCGCGCCGCCGCGGGGATCGACTGCGAACTCGACACCGCCGACCTCGGGCGCAAACTGAAAATGCCGTTGCTGGCACTGTGGGGCAAGAACAGCAGCGTCGGCAAACGTTTCGCCGATCCTCTGGGCCTGTGGCGCCAGCGCGCGGAAAATGTAATCGGCGAATCGCTTCCGTCCGGACATTACGTGAACGAGGAAGCGCCGGAGGAGGTGCTCGCCTGGTTCCTAAGGTTTTTTGGGGCATAGGCACGCCGGCCAGGCCAGCGAGCTTGAACCGACAGTGTCATGCCAACCGCCCGAACGATTGACCCATCGCGAGGTCCTCTCCCCGTCATGGCACGCCCCCGAGCGGGCCATTCGGAGCGGTACCCCATTGCGAAAGTGGGCACGATAAACTGCGGAAAGCGCCTCTCGTTCGATCGACGTGCCGTGCCGTGCCATGACGAGGGGGAGAAGCCGTGCCGAGGGTCAATCGTTCGGACGTTTGGCGTAAGCCCCCGCGTTACCGCCCCCGGAACACGCCCGGCGCCACGCCCAGTACCTGGCGGAACGCCGCGCCAAACGCCGCCACGCCGGAAAACCCGAGCCGCACTGCCACCGCCGCGACCGGAACGCGCCCGCTGTCCAGCATTTCTACCGAGGCCAATATCCGTGCCCGCTGCCGCCACGCCTTGAACGTCAGCTCCGTCTCCGCCGGAAACAACCGCGTGATCGTGCGCGCCGAGGCCCCCGCAGCCCGCGCCAAATCCTCCAGCTCCCTGACCCCGCCGGGATCGGCCAGCACCATCTCCGCCACGCGCCGCGCCCTTGGGTCGGCGGGCAGCGGCATGAACGTCGCCCCGTCCTCCGCCTCCGCCAGTTCGAAAACCGCGAGACGGGCGAGCAAATCGACCCGCGCGGGATCGGCGCCCGGTACGAACATTGCCAGTACCAGTTCGCGCAGCAGCGTGCCGACGCTCACGACGAATTCCCGGCCCAGTCGCGGCGCCTCGGGATGCGCGGCCAGCCAGGATGGCGCGATATATAAAGACCGCATCTCCAGGTCCGTCAGCATATCCACGGCGTGCTCCAGCCGCGGTGGCAGCCACACGGCGCGCCTTGGCGGCACCAGCCAGCGGCCCTTGGGCGTCGTCACCTGCATCGCCCCCTGCGACGCATACAGCAACTGCGCCTCGGCATGCGCGTGCATGCCGAGGCGCGTGCCCAGAGCATAGGCCCGCCCCAGAGCCGCCACCCCATCGCTTGCCAGAACAAAACCACCCGCCCCTGACAATGGCGTTTCTCCGATAAAAATTGGCCGCAGATCGACGATCGGCCAGGTTAACGTGCGCCAGGGCAATAAGACAAGCGGGTAAGAGGACAAGAACCATGAACGCGTCGAAAACCGTGATCGGCTTCGTCAACGGCGCGCATTTCGTCGATCACTATGCCATGCTGGTCTTCGCCGCCGCCGTGATCGTCATGGGGCCCGCGTTGAACATGCCGTACGGCGAACTGCTGCCCTATGCCACGCCCGGCTTCGTTGCTTTCGGCGCGGGCGCCCTGGTCAACGGCTGGCTTGGCGACCGCTGGAGCCGCCGTCACATGCTGGCCATTTTCTTTCTGGGCATTGGCGCCGCCGAAATCGCCGTGAGCCTCGTCCAAACACCGCTGCAACTCGGTGCCGCGCTGCTGGCGGTCGGCCTGTTTGCGTCGATTTACCACCCCGTCGGCACCGCCATGCTGATCGCGCACGCGGACAAGCTGGGGCGGGAGGTCGGGATCAACGGCGTCTGGGGCAATCTGGGAGTCGCGTCCTCCGCCGTCGCGACCGGCGCGATCTGCCAGTGGTTCGGCTGGCGCGCCGCCTTCGCCATCCCCGGCCTCGCCACCATCGCATTCGGCCTTCTGTTCATGGCCAAGGTCCGCCACGAGGTCCGCACGGCCCCAAAGCAAGCAGGAGGCCCGGCGCGGGTGGCGAAAGAGGCGATGTGGCGCGTGGTCGCGTCGCTGGTGCTCACCATCGTCGCCAGTTCCACCACCTTCAACGCGATCACCGTGGCGCTGCCAAAACTGTTCGCCGAGCGGCTGGAGATGTTCACCCACAACCCGGCGCTGATCGGGCTGATCGCGTCCTTTGTTTATATTTTCGGCGCCCTGACGCAGTACACGATCGGCCATCTGATCGACCGGCACTCGCTGAAAACGGTGTTCCTGCCAATGGCGATCGTGTTTCCGGCCCTACTGTGGGCCGCGGCCGGCCTGTCCGGGCTTCCCTTCATCGCCGTGTCGATCGGCATCGTCGCCGCGATGTTCGGCCTGGTGACCATCAACGATGCCATGATCGGCAAATACACCTCAGACGCCTGGCGCGCCCGCGCCTTCGCCGTCCGCTATTTTCTGGGCTTTACCGCCGCGGGCGCCTCGGTCGGCCTGGTCGCCTGGCTGCACGAGACCGGCGGATTCGGCGTCATGCTCCAGGTCTTCGCGATATTCTGCCTGTCGATCGTCGCGGGCGCGCTGATGTTCCCGCCAGAGCGCCGCGCGCCGCCGGGCACCCAGGCGGGAATCCAGGCGGCGGAATAAGGCGGAAATCCGGCGCATGCAAGACCCTCATGCGGCGGCGGCATGGCGGCCTCGGCGAAAACGCCGAAGCGGTTCATTTGACAGTCGTCATGGGCGAGCGTAACCGACCGCCGCCCTATTCCGGGCGCGCGACCCGTCAGGTTTGCCCAGAATGAACAACACGGCGTTCCCTCCCTCCCCCCGAGGCGAGGCGTGACCCTACCTGAAGCCGAAGGATCGCCCCGCCGATCCGCCGCCTCCGCCGGGCAATTGCTCGCCGTACTCGGCGTGGTTTATGGCGATATCGGCACCAGCCCGCTCTATGCGCTGAAATCGAGCGTCCAGGTCTTTGCGGGCGTGCCGTTCAGCGCCACGGAAATCCTGGGGATCCTTTCGCTGGTGTTCTGGTCGCTGGTGCTGATCGTCACGGTGAAATACGTGTTGCTCGTCATGCGCGCCGACAATCAGGGCGAGGGCGGGATTCTGGCGCTGATGGCGCTGGCTCAACGCGTCGTGGTCAACCAACGGCTCCGCCACGCGTTGGGCCTGGTCGGCATCGTCGGCGCCTGCCTGTTCTTCGGCGACGGCATCATCACGCCGGCGATCTCCGTGCTGTCGGCCCTGGAAGGCCTCCAGGTCGCCGCCCCGTCGCTGAAGGAATACGTGCTGCCGCTCAGCGCCGTGGTGATCGTGCTGCTGTTCGCGGTGCAATATCGTGGCACCCACAGCATCGGGCGCGTATTCGGACCGATCATGCTGCTCTGGTTCGCCGTGCTGGCCATTCTCGGCGTCGTCCAGATCGCCAACCGGCCCGAGGTGCTGATGGCGCTGTCGCCCTGGTACGCGGTGTCGCTGTGCATCGCTTACAAGGGCCTCGCCTTCGTCGTGCTTGGCGCCGTCGTGCTCAGCGTCACCGGGGCCGAGGCGTTGTATGCCGACATGGGCCATTTCGGCCGGCGGCCGATCCAGATCAGTTGGGTGTTCCTGGTCCTTCCCAGTTTGGTGCTGAACTATTTCGGCCAAGGCGCGCTGATGCTGCGCGACCCCGCAGCGGCGGAAAACCCGTTCTTCCTGATGGCACCGGAATGGAGCCGCCTGCCGCTGGTGCTGCTGGCGACCGCCGCGACCGTGATCGCCAGCCAGTCGGTGATCTCCGGCGCCTATTCCGCCGCGCGCCAATGCATGCAGCTTGGATATCTGCCGCGGCTGACGCTGCGCCACACATCGACCACCGAGGAAGGGCAGATTTACGTTCCACAGGTCAACACCGCCCTGCTGATTGGCGTGTTGGTGCTGGTGGCGGTGTTCCGGACATCGGACAACCTCGCCTCCGCCTATGGCATCGCCGTGACCGGCACGTTCATTTGCACCGCGTTCCTGGCGGCCGTCGTGTTCCGGCGCCAGTTCCATTGGCCAAGGACCGTGACCATCGCGGTGTTCGGGGCGCTGTTCCTGATCGACGTCACGTTCTTCGCCGCCAATACGTTGAAAATCATGGAAGGCGGCTGGGTGCCGCTGGTTCTGGGACTGGGGCTGGTGGCGCTGATGACGTCCTGGCGTCAGGGCCGGGACCTGCTGCTGGCCCGGTGGCGCCAGGACAGCATGCCGATCGCGCCCTTCCTGGCGCGCCTGCCGCAATCGAAAAGCATCCTGCGCGTCCCCGGCCTGGCCGTCTTCCTGACCGGCAACCAGGACTACGTGCCCACCTCCCTCCTGCACAACCTGAAGCACAACAAAGTGCTGCACGAACAGGTGATGTTCGTGACCATCCATACCACCGATCACCCCGAGGTGGCCGCCCTGGAACGCGCCACCGTCGAGGAACTCGCCCCCGGTATCAACCGGGTCGTCCTGCGCTACGGCTTCATGGAAGTCCCCAATATCCCCCGCGCGCTGGAAGACCTTGGCCCCGAAGTCGGATTCGACCCCATGCGCGCCAGCTATTTTCTGGGCCGCGACGTGCTGGTGCCAGGCATGGCACCGAACATGCCCTTCTGGCGCCGCTGGCTGTTCCTGTGGCTCGCCCGTAACGCCGTCCCCGCCACCGAATTCTTCCGCATCCCCAGCGACCGCGTGGTCGAACTGGGCGTGCGGATCGCGATCTGAGCCTGAGATCGGGGAGGCGCCGGGGTTCCACCCCGGACCCCGCGAGGGCGCTGCCCCTCGACCCCGCCAAGG
>JAYWAX010000257.1:0-15953 GCA_043782125.1 Acetobacteraceae bacterium
GGCCAGCGCCACCTTCGACCTGAACGCAGGCCCGTGTTTCTTCCGTGTATTGGTCATGTCTCGCCTTCGGCCATCCGGCCGTTCCAAGGGAAGACTCTCTCTTAGCTACATGTCCAGTTTCCGGGGTCCACCTCACTTCATCGCTGAGTTTCACCATCGTCATCGGTCCGATTCCCTCGATTGCCGAATCGTCAGCCTACTCCACACAATGTAGAATCGCTCCCGGTCTCACTCCCGTCGCAGGGACCGCAATTCCAGATGGGCGCTGGGGGACGCGGGCCTATCCTCCTTGCGTTCGACCGACGTCGCGATCGCCGCGCCCAGAGCCTCGGCGAGACAGGCATAACCGAGATCGGTGTGATGCAATCCATCCTGCCCGATCATCGTTTCCTCGCCGGGCGCCGCGGCGGCGCGCCACTCTTGCATCAGCGCCGTCCGGGAAAACAGGGAAACGGAGCGGAGCGCAGCTTCATGGGCGAGAATGCCGCCATAGACGGCCACACGTTCGGAGACAGGCAGACGCGGGGCGATCTGATTGTCCATCAGAACAAGATCGCCGCCGGTGGCGGTAATCCGCCGCACGCCTTCGTCCAGCAACGCGCCGAACCGCGCCGGATCCAGACCGCGCAAGGCATCGTTGGCCCCGGCCTGCCAGATCACCAGAGCCGGCCTGAAAGCGACCACATCGCGGTCGAGACGCGCCAGCATCGCCTCGATTGTTTGCCCTCCCGCGCCCCGGTTCAGCAGGGTCACGTCCGCGCCCGGCCAGCGGGCGCGCAGGATCGCCGCGAGGCGGGCGGGATAGGTCCGATCCGGCGCGCTGGCGCCCGCGCCTTCGGTGGACGAGGACCCAAAGGCGACGATCCCGATCGGCCGCCCAGATGAAAACGCCGCCCGGGTCGCGGGCAGTTCGACGTGCCGAGGCGCGACACGCGGGCAAGCGGTTTCGGCCGCGCGCGCCTCATGCGCCACGCGCGGGGGCAAAAACGCCACCAGGACGAGGGACACGACCCATACGAAAGACGCCCGCCCGCCACGGCCAGGGGACCGCCGCGCCGCGGGGGTTTCGCCGTGCCCGCCGTCCGCGTCGGCCATCCCGGTGTCACCTGACCGCATCGGCGATCCCCCTGGCGAGTATTTTGGCCATACAGTCGTAAACCCTGCGGGCGAGCCGCACCCGTTCTTCCGGATCCGTGACGTCCAGATCGAGGAAACCCGTCTCGCTCCAATAACGCATCAAATCGTACCGGTCGAGCACTGGAACCCCCGCAGCCTCGCCCGCCCGTAGCACGGCCATACGATAGGGATACAGATTCACGACCCGGGCGACACTTGGCGCGTATTGCAGCGTCATCAGGATCAGGTCCGCGCCCGCCGTCCGGATGGCGCCCGCGGTTTCGTCGACGTACGTGGCGAAGGTATCGAGGTCGTCACCTCGCCCAGCGGAACTGCCGCCTGGGCCCCAGACGACCAGCGCCGGTTTGCCCTCCGCCAAAACGGCCTGAAGTTTCTGGCGCATCGCGGTTGACGGTTCGCGTGGAATCGCGTGGATCGACATCGCGATGCGGACGCCCGGCAGCGCGTCGCCCAAATGGATGGCCAGCCGCGCGGGATAGGAGAAGTCGGCGCCACGGGCCGGTGTCCCTGACGTGGCCACGCCGCCGACCGCGAGGATCGTCAACCGGCCGGATCGGACCGCCGCCGCCGCCGCCGGCAGACCGCCGGCGGCAATCGAGAAATTGGCCGGCGCGGGACATAACGCCGCGGCGGCCGGCCGCAACGCCCCGAGCACGACAAGCCCGAGCACCCAGGACGCGGCGAGTCCGCGCGCCAAGGGCGCGAAAAGCCCGCGCGCCGGGGGCGAGACAAGCCCGCGCGCCGGAGGCGCGACAAGCCCGCGCGCCGGGGGCGCGACGCCGATCACGCCGCCGCCCGCGGCTGAGGGCCATCCGGAAAACGTCCACCGGCCTTGAACCATGCGAGGCCGGCACCGGCGGCCATCATGACGGCCAATCCGACCACATTCGTGGCAATTTGCGCCATCAAACCGTACCCCACCAGATTGAGGAAAAAATTCGCGAGAACCGAAAGCAGAATTCCCAGACAGAAGACATGTAACGAGTTCTGACCGCACATCAGAATCAGGCGGCCCGCGCGGGACCCGATGAACGCCGCGTCGCGCGGCACATAAGCACCAGCCACGACCGCGAGGGCCAACACGCTCACCATCCGAGCCGGCGGCAGCATGGTTTTTTCGAACCATGCGTCGGGAAAAATGCCAACACCGGGAATGCGGGGAAACAGGTCGTGGACGGTCCACGACACCGCGATCAGGCCGGACACCACGGCGAATGCCAGCGCGAGCGGGGCCAACCATCGCGGCGGCACGAAAAGAGGCCGCCCGCGCGCGTGCGCGAACCCCAGCCACACCGCGATCGCGAACAAAAATTGCCAGGCGAAAGGATTGAAAAACCACCACCGTCCCTCCGGAAAGCCCGGCATGTTCCACCCCATCGTCTGCACAGCGGTATACAGAATCGCGGAGGGGATCAGTCCCAGAAGCACGTGCCGCCGGATACACAAAATGAAGAACGGCAGCACCAGTAACAACGCGATATACAACGGCAGTATATTCAGCAAAGATGGTTGCAACTGCAACAGTAACACGCGGATGAAGGCTTCGCCGGGATTGTCCAGATAATCGCCCACCTGGAGTTCGTCCCCGAACAAGGGATTGCGAAAAAACTTCATCGTGTACGCGACCTCCGCATTGAAGATCATGAACAGGCAGAGGTGCGCGACGTAGAGTTGCCAGACACGGCGGTAGATTCGGGCCACGGCCATCGCCACGCCCTCCCGGTCGAAGGCGGGTCCGTAGGCGAGCGCGGCGGTATAGCCGGAAATGAAAATAAAAACCTCAGCCGCGTCGCAGAAGGCGAAAGAGCGCAGCGTAAAGTTGCTGACGATGTTGTCCGGCACATGATCGATGAAGATGAACATCAACGCGAGGCCGCGAAAAAAGTCGAGCCTATGGTCCCGGGTCCGCGGCCTGGAAGCAGGCGCGGAAACGGTGTTCGCGACGGTTCCGGCGAGAGGCTTCATGGCGATCCTGACGTCCAGGTCGTACTGGACGATATGCGTGCCCCCGCGACAAATGGCAAGAAGCTGGAGCCAGGACCGGCGGCGATGAGACCGCACAATGTCATTTTACACGCACGCCAACACGGGCCACACCGCCTTCTGCGTCGAGGACGGTAACGCGGTAAAAGCCGGGCGCGGCCGGTATCCACGAGACTTCGCGGCGCGCGGCATCGGTGCCCAGGGGGGCGCCGTTGACCATAAACGTCAAGGGGCGTTGGCCGCCCATGGCGCGCAGAGTGACCGGACCGTCGCCGCTCAGGACCGCATTGGGCGGCGGGAACAGCAGCCGCAACGCGTTGGCTGGCGCCAGGGCGGCGACAGGCGCCCGTTTGCTTGCAGGTCTTGGGTCTCTGGGGGCGGAGGGGAGGTTTTCGAAGATTCGGGCCAGCAGAGGCAGTGCGAGGCTTCGTCCGGTGGCGCCGGGCAGCGGCGTGCCGTCGGGACGGCCGATCCAGACCCCAACAACATGGTTTCGGTTGAAACCAAAAGCCCAGGAGTCGCGGCCGCCCCAGCTTGTACCGGTTTTCCAGGCGAGCCCGGGAAGGCTGGCGTCGGGCAATGGTTCGGTCAGCACGGCGGCAATGGACTCGGCCGCGCGCGGTTGCAGGAACGGCAAACCGCCGGGCGAGGAGTCCGGCAGCAAATGGGGACGGATCGAGGCGCCATCGGTGGCCAAAGCGGCATACAGGCCGGCCAGGTCGCGCAGGGAAATGCCCGCGCCGCCAAGGGCCAGCGGCAAGGAAGGCGCCGCGCCGGGCGGCAGGCGCAAGCTGGCCCCCGCCTGCTTCATCCGCGCGGCGAAACGCGCTGGGCCAACCTGCTCCAACAACGCGACGGCGGGCAGGTTCAAGGACCGGCGCAGGGCTTCCCCGGCGGTGACGCCGCCAGCGAAACCGCGGTCGAAATCCTCCGGGGCATAGGCGCCGAAGTGACGGGGGAGGTCTTCCACCGGGGTATCGGGACCGGCGATCCCGTCCTCGAAGGCCATCGCGTAGATGAAGGGTTTCATCGCGGAGCCCGGGGAGCGGATCGCCAGCGACAGGTCGAGCGCGCCCGCGCGGGCCTCGGTGGACGCTTCGGCGCCGGAAACGATGGCGCGGATTTCGCGGGTGCGCGCGTCGAGGACCAGCAGGGCCAGGGAGGCGCGGCCAGGAAGTTGGCGCAGGCGATCCGACGCCATCCGTTCCAGCGCGAATTGCAGCGGCAGGTCCAGGGTCGTCGTCACGCGGGCCGGGCCGGCGAGGCGGACGACCGCCTGACGGGCGTGGCGGGGGAACGGCAGGCGGGCTCTGGGCGTGTCGCCGCCGTCAGCCCGCAAAATGCGGTCGCGCAGAACACGGGCCGCGTCGGGGTGGCGGTCGGGACGCAGGGCCTCGGGCCGCCGGGGGATCGCGACCAGCAGCGCGGATTGCGCGGCGTCGAGGTTGCGAGGGGCGGCGCCGAACCAGGCCATCGACCCCGCGCGAACGCCTTCCAGGTTTCCGCCATAGGGGGCGAGCGTCAGCCAGATACCCAGGATCTCGCGTTTGGAGAAATGGAGTTCAAGTTGGAGGGCGCGGGCAATTTCGATCAGCTTCGAGCGGACGGTGCGCGGGCGCGGCTCCAACAGCCGGGCGGCCTGCATGGTCAGCGTGGAGCCGCCGGAGACGATCCGCCCAGAGCGCACATCCTGAAACGCGGCGCGAGCCAAGGCGAGCGGGTTGACGCCGGGATGGTGCCAGAAATGCCGGTCCTCGGTCGCGACGAGGGTGTCGAGCAGGACCGGCGCGACGTCGGCGGCTTCGGTCCGGAACCGCCAGACGCCCTTGGGCGCGGGCAGCAGCGCGACGGTGCGGCCTTGGCGGTCGAGGACTTCGGTGCCGGTGGTGGCCAGACGCGCAAGGTTCGGCGGGTAGGCGCGGTCGAGAATGGCCACAGCGATCAGGACGGCCGTTACGGCGACGCCAAGGACGATCGACCAGCGCGACCAGCGGGGGGGGCACAAATGCGCGATCATCCCACGCATGGGGCGCCCCCCTCGTCCAATGGCCGTGCCCCGCGCGATGGTCCGGTCGAGCCGGACCATCGCGCGGGGAAGCGGCATCGCCAGGCGTCAGCCGTTCGGCCGGTTATACCAACCGTCCGAACGATTGACCCATCGCGACGTCCTCTCCGCGTCATGGCACGCCCCCGAGCGGGCCATCGGTGGCGGTACGCCATCGCGGGAGTGGGCACGATCGGCCTCGGGATCGCCTCTCGTCCAACCGCCGTGCCGCGCCCGATGGCCCGATCAAGTCGAGCCATGACGAGGGGCGGGAGGGGCGCCACCGGGAATCAGCCGTTCGGCGGGTTAATATAACAACCTCACTCCGACGCCAGGACCTTGATCCGCGCCACCGCCTGACGGGCGAAAATCGCGGGCCGGTACATGTCGCTCATTTCCGCGCCTGGAAGCTCGAACACGCCCGGAGTCACCGCGCGCAGCCGCACCGCGACGCGAAAGCCGGGGGCGTTCGGCGCCAGCGTCACGACGGCGGCGTACCGGTCGTCGGCCGCGGGTTGTGCCTCCGTCGGCGACATTTTCTCCAGCCAGGGCATGCCAGGGACCGCGCCTTCGTTGAAGCGGCCCACGATCTCCCACCCGGCGGGCAGGCCCTGAACAGCCAAAGCACGATGTTCCTGGCCGTCCTCGGCGCGGCCCTCCAACAGCAGGATGAAGGTCGTGTTTTGGCGTAACGTGTCGAGATCGAGCGGTGTCCCATCCTCTTTCAGGAATTTCCGGCCGATCCGCATGCCCGACCGGGCCGCGGGCGGCGGTTCGACGGGAACGCCGGTGACGGAGACGGCCTGCCAGACCGGGCGGTCCCCCAGGTTCCGGACGGTGGCAGGGCCGGTCAGCGAAACAGAGAACGACGCCGCAGCGGGCAGGTCGTTACCGTCGAGACGCAGGCGGGCGGGTTGCCCGTCCTTGCCCAGAATCGCCGCTGTGGCGATCGCCCAGGCCTGTTCCTGGGTTGAGAGAGAACCGGGTTTGAGGTCGGTGCCGGGCAGCGCCGCGGTCAGCGCGGCCAGGCGTTGCGGCAGCAGCCCGGTTTCCTTCAACAACACGACCAGGGCCAGATGATCCCGCAGCGCCGTGCCATAGTCCTTGGACCACCAGGTCCGGGCGGGCGAGGCCAGGGCCGCGGTCAACGCCGCTTCGGCCCGCGGCTGATCGTGCGCCAGGAACAGCGCCGCGCCGAGTTGCGCCTTTGCCAGCGGCGTCGGCAGTTTATCCAGGCTTTCGGCCAGGACGCGGGCGGCGCCGGGGCGTCCCTGACCGGCGCGGGCCAGAATGTAGAGGCGGTAGGCCTGCGTGGCCATCGCCTCAGGCTCGTTTTGCTCTTCGTCGGTGCCCTCGCGCATGAACTTCATGGCGTCGATCAGCGCCTGCTCCGGCACCGTCGCGCCCGCCGCTTTGGCGCGCAGCAGGAAGTCGATGGCATAAGCGCTCAGCCAGCCCTCGGCATCGCTGGACGCGGACCATAAACCGAAGCCGCCATCGAAGCGCTGGCGGTCGAGGACGGAGGCGACCAGCATCTGCAACCGGCCCGCGCGATCGTCCCCCGCCATCGGCCCGTCAGGCAGCATCGCCAGCGGGAAGCCGCGGCTGGCCGTCTGCTCCAGGCACGACCAGGCATAGGCGTCGAGTTCCCGCAGAATGCTCGCGGCGTCATACCGCACGGGCCCGCCGAACATCGCCGAGGCCTTCCAGGTGCCCGGAATGAACCGGGCCGTGTCGGGCGCGAGGCGGGCGTCGGCGCCCGGTGCCAGTTCGCTGCCCACGACCAGCGAGCCGATGCCGCGCGATGGCCGGATCGTGATGGCGGTATCGCGCGGCAGGCTGTACCCGCCCGGTCCGGAAATCCGCAGTTTCACGACGCCGCGCCCGGCGCCGGTGGCGCGCAGGATCGTTCCGGGCACGGCGCGCTGCCCGGGCCGGAGCACGGCGGACAAAGTGGTGGCTCCGTCAATCGCCAGCGGGCCTTCGACACTGACGGTCACGCTGGCCGCGCCTTCCGGAAGGTCGATATTATGCAACAGCACGGCGAGGCGGGCCTCGTCGCCGGGGGCGAGGAAGCGCGGCAGCAGCGCCTCGGCGATCAGCGGATCGCGGATGGTGATATCCTTCGACGCGGCGCCGACCTTGCTGCCTTGCCAGGCGACCACCATCAGGCGGACCTGGCCATTAAAGTCGGGGATGTCGATCTGGATTGAGGCCACCCCGTCCGCGCCCGCCTGAACCGGCGGGGTGAACAGTGTAACGGTGCGGATGGGGATGTCCGGCAGCGGCGTGCCGCCATCGTCGCCACCCTGTTTCAGCAAAGTCGCCTGGCCGTCGGCGGGCATCAGCAACCGGCCCCAATCGTCGCGGATATCCAGGCCCAGACGCCGGCGCGCCAGGAAATGCGCAGCGGGATCGGGCGAGGCAAAGCGAGTCAGGCGCAAGATACCCTCATCCACCACGGCCAAGGTGAGCCAGGCGCCGGGCGCGGCTTTCACCGGCACGACCAGGCGATTGCGCGGGAGGATTTTCTCCGGCACGTCGATGGCGACCGGCAGTGTCCGGGCGGAAGGATCGACGCCAACCCAGGTCAGGCCCAACGCGCGGCCGGGCCGGGCACCGGCGCCACCGCGGAACACATGAACCGCGATATAAGCCCCTGGGCCCCAACTCTCGTCCACCGGCACATCCACCGTCGCCCCGCCCGCCGGAACAGTCAGCGCACGCGCCGACAGCACCTTGTCGGACAGCACGAGCAAGGTCGCCTCGCCACCGAAGGGCGGCGCGATATGCACTTTCACGGATTGCCCCACCGGCACCGTCTTGCGGTCCGCCGAGACATCGACGCGATCAGGCACATCCGGGCTGTCCGAAGACGTCCAACCCGCGCGGAACCGGTACGACGTCATCGCCATGCCGCCGGGCTGCGAGACTTCGATCCGGTACCGCCCGAAATCGAGTTTTTTGCCGAAGCGGAACGGCTGGCCCTCGGGGATCGCGACGTCGCGCGTTTCGATCGGCTCGTCTTTCCAGACCGTTTCGTAACGGGCGACGGATCCACGGGTCACCATGCGCCAGTCTGGCCGCTCTCTCACGAGGCGCAGTTTGGCGGGCAATGCGGTTCGCGTGCCGTCGGGCCGCACCGCGGCGATTTCGAAACTCGCCTCGGCCAGCGCGTCCACGGCGTTGTCGGCGAATAGTGGTTTGATGCCGATCGACGGACCCGCGGGCCGCACCGGCAGGGACACATTGGCGCGCGAGGCCCGTCCGGAGGGATCGTTCACCTCGATGGTAATGTCCGCCTTCACCGGCCGTGTGGAGTCAGGCGCTTTCAGGATCGTCACCGGCAACGTGGTCCGCCCATCCGCGTCGGTGTCAGCCATTTCCAGGTCGGAGGCGTCGGGCGCGAACGCCTCGTCGATCAGACCGATGCGGTATCCGGCGAGCGCGGGGAAGGGATCGGCGTCCAGAACGAGGCGCATCCGCGCCTTTCCGGTCAGACCGGCGCCCGGCGCGCCATAGAGAAAGCGCGCGGTCACCGGAATGATTGCCGCCTGGCCCTGGATCAACACGGAGGGGAGCGTGCCGGTTTCCACCGCCATGCGATCCGGCACGAAGGCATCGACGCGGAACTCGGCCACCCCGATCGGCGGCGCCTTGGGATCGGCGTTGATTTCCACCTTCCACGTCCCGGCGGCGGCGCCGGAGGACAACGTCACCGGCAGATGCACCGACGCATCCCCGGTCCGCGACGGCGTCGCGCGCAGGAACACCTGCCCATTCGGCCGCTTGATCGTCACCGTCGCCGGAATATCGGCAGGCAGGCCGGCAGCGTCGCGCAGCAAAGCCATGACGCGCACGACCTCGCCAGGACGATAAATGCCGCGGTCGAGCCAGATATAGGCATCGAGCGGGCCGGGATGCGGCATACCCTCCACGCCCCGGTCGGACAGGTCGAAGGCGGCAGCGCGAAGGTCGAGCGCGGCGAAATCGTCGTCCGCGCCAAAAACATGGATCGCGGCGGGCGCCAGCGGGCCTTCGCCCATCGTCAGCGGCGCGGGGAAGCGGGCGAAGCCGCCCTGATCCGTGCGGACCTCGCCCAGAATGTCGTTGTTCCGTGCGAGCAACGCCACCCGGACATCCGCCCGCGGCTTCGCGTCGCTGTAACCGCGCACCTGCGCCGTCAGCCCATCCGAACCGCGCCACACCGTGGGCGCGAGATCGGTGCGCAGAATCATCTGCACCGCGGAGGCCTCGTCGGTCTTGCCGCTGCCGTCGCCCGGCGTCGCGATCAGCGCATACAATCCCGGACCGGCGGAGGCGAGCTCTGCAGGAAACGGCAGCGCCACACGGGCCGGTTTATTGATCTCCCATTTTTCCACCGGCGCCGAGCCGGTCCAGACTTCCCGGCCGGAATGGCTGGCCAGGCGGTCGGCCTGCCACAAATCCAGAGATTCACCAAGCTTCGTCTCGCGCAAGTATTGGGCCACATTGCGTTCGGTCAGCCGGATCAGGCGCAGAGAGACGGCGGACAGATTGACCGTCGTCATTGTGACGGCGGGCGTCTGGCCTTTCGGCAACACGAACAGCCGCGTGTCGAACACGATGCGCGACGGCAGGTTCGGGATGGCGGCGGACAGAATGGTTTCTTTGTTCAGCACCACGCCGCCCTCGCCCGGCATGCCCGCGCGCAGGATCAGCTTCGTGGTGGCGCCCGGCGGCAGGCCGGCAACGCAGATTTTCTCGTCATCCAGCGTCACCGCCGCGCCAGGCACCGGCGGTTGCAAACGCACCCAGTCGCCCGGCGCGAAATCGGCACGGTGCGCGGGCGGCACGGTGAATTCGATGCAGACGCGCGGCGAGTCGTTGTCCGTTTCGATGTCGAACTTCTTCACCAGCACGCCGACCGCGCGCCGCGCGTCGGCGAGATTCTTTTTGTAAGCGGCGTTATCGGGCGCCCGCTCCACCACCGCCTGCAACACCTGTAACGACTGCGCCCCCCGGTCCTGGGATTTTAACGTCTCCGCCAGTAACAAAAGGCCTGGAATTTCGGCCTCGCCCGCGGGCGTGCCCGCGAAACTGGCGGCGGCGGCAAGCATGGCGGCCCGCATATCCGGCGGCGTCCGGCGCATCTGCGCGTTGGCGAGATCGAGGAATTGTTTCGGGGTGGTTTCCCCCTGGGCCACGCGGCTTTCCAGCGCGGTGGCGGCGGCGGTCCAATCCTGTTTGGCGATCGCGGCGGCGGCTTGTTGGTCGGCCGTCTTGCGGCCCGCGGATGTGCCGCCGGCGGGGAAACGCTTCGTCAGACTGGCGACATATGCCTGCGTGTCCTTTTGCAAGCCGGGCAGATCCAGTTGCGCCGACCGCGCGGGGATGGCGGCCATGAGCAACAGGCCAAGCATGAGCATGAATCGAATCGCCATAGCGCGCGTCTTCCTTTTAAGGACCAGCGGTTCATAGCAGACTGCGGGTTCGCGTTGGAAACGAAACCGCCGGCCGCACCGGATCGATTTTTCGCATGGCAGCCGGGCGAAAATATGACACGCGCACGGCGGACTTCCGGCGGCGCGGCGTTCGCGCGATGGCGTGTGCCGAGGGCCCTGTTTCCGGAAGAGGCAGATTCAGGACGGCGGGGGGGCAACCGGCGTCAGTGGCAGACCGGCCGCCTGCCAGGAATCGCGGCCGCCACGGTACCAATAAACCTCGGTATATCCCAGATCGACGGCGCGCAGCGTGGCGTTATGCGCCAGCCAGCACATGCGCGAGGCGCAGAAAATCACCAGCGCGCGGGATTTGTCGCCGCCGGTATGTTTCGACAAATGATAATCGAACCAGGCCTGAACATCGTCGTCGATATGACGCCCGGCCCCTGCCTCCCGCATCCAGACCGCGCCAGGCAGGCTGACCGATTGCTGGCCGCCGATGACATCGATCAGAAGCGGCGGGCGGTTCGACGCCATCATCTGTTGCAAGGCGCCGGTGGTGACAGTTTTCGCGCCCTCGATCCGCAACGGCGTGGGGGCGTCGAAATCGGCGAGGCGCAGCGTCGCGGTGGGCGGAACGCCGTAATCGTTGGCCTCCTCGGCGAAGTTGGCGCGGGGGCTGACGGGCTCGCCGCCGGGCTCGGCCTGAGCCGGCGGTTGATACGCGGCGGGCGGTAAAGCGGGCGGTTGATAAGCGGGGTCCGGGTCAGGCGGACGATTATAGGACGCGGGCGCCGGGGGCGGGTAGCCGGGCTGGCCGTAAGCGCCCGGATACCAGGACGGGCCTTGGCCGCGCCCATAATAAGACGGCGCTGGCTGAACGACGCAGCCCGTCAACGCGAGGTAGGAACCCATGGCAACAGCGCGGCGAAGCATCGTGCAACCTCCGGTAACGAAGCAGTGCGGACCGGGCCGGGGTCCAGGCATGAGTACTTATACGCAGTTCCCGAGCCGATCGCACGAAGCTTCGTGTAACAGCAGGTGAGAAAGATCGCACACAGCGATATTCGGGCGCCCGGCGGACACCGGCGGATAAACGATACAAACAATACCAAAAAGCCGCCTCGTCCTGAGCTGGCTTTCGGGCGTGAAACGATTTCGATGCTTTTGGCGGGATAAGGTTCGCAGGCTTTCACCGGCTTTCGATCGAGGAGGATCGCATGCAAACGGGGATGAACACGGCGCCGAAAACGACGCCGATCGGGACCTGGCTGGGATACGAGTACTGGGCTCTCGACCAGGCGTCGAAGCACATTTGCCCGGAGGTGCCGGTGTTGGACTGGCCGGCGGATTTGTTTAGCCAGGGCAATGCGATGGCGGACGAGGCGGGAATTCCGCGGTAGGGTTTCACCGGACCCGGGCCAACACCCGGGAACACCGGCGCGGCTGAGAATCGCTCCATGCCGTTACGCATGCGTTCTGGACGCAGGGCGAGCGCAGTCTCGTGCCGCTCCCGTTCAGTCAAACACGTGTTCGGCGCGGCGTTCATCGTAGCCCGGGTTGCCCGAGGCTGCGCCCCCAAACGTCGATCGGAGAGGCCCCGATACCGCTCCCTCCTGTCATCGGGTACGGGCCGCGCCAGAAGTGGTTTCTGGCTCATCGCGATATCACTGAAAAGATGGTGCCAGGGGCGGAATCTGTTTCGGCAGACAAGACATTGAAATAACGCTCGATTTTGTGTTTCATGGCAGCGTTGATACCATCAAGGATATCATCGGGAAAAATTGATAAGCGGGCTAGTTTCCGAACCCTGAGGTCCAAAGGAGGCCAATGGCTGACGCTGCGGACTTGTCGCGTCAATACTCCGATCCAATCAGGAGGTTCTCAGATGCCAGTACGAAGCGGCGCTATCGGTCACCGGACACAGGTCGTGGCCAATGTCGATACAAGGTGGGTTCTGGCTTACGCGGCTGGCATGGGCTTCGATCCAGATCTCTGTCTTGACGACTCCAGACCCGGCGGCCCCGTCGTGCCGCCAACGTTTTGCACCGGGCTGGAGTGGATCCTCGCCGGCGATCCCGCGCGGGCCAGCGTCCTGGGTTTGACGGAACGGGAACGCATCCGCGGCGTCCACGCGGCGCAGGATACGACATTTCACCGTCCGTTCAGGGCTAACAGCCGTGTCCGGGTGACCAGCGAGATCCGTTACATGCGCCGAACGCGCGCCGGCACCATGTTGCTCGCACGCATCGACACCGCCGACGACGCGACTGGCGATCTACTGACCGAGAGCTGGATGACCTCGATCGTCCGCGACGTCGACTGCGACGTCGACGAGGCGGGCGAGGCGCCTGCCCATCTCGCGATCCCCATTGCCCCGCCGCCGGCCGGTGCCGCGCGGGCGGAGGTCCGCACCGATCGCGGACTGCCGCAAATCTATACGGAATGCGCGCGCATCTGGAACCCGATCCACACGGAACGCGCGGTGGCCCTCGCCGCCGGTCTGCCCGACATCATCCTGCACGGCACCGCCACCTGGGCGCTCGCCGCGCGCGAGGTCATTCGGGCCCGCGCCGGCGGCGATGTGCGGCGCATACGCCGGCTCGCGGGACGGTTCCGGGCTCCGGTGATCGCCGGTGGGCTGGTCGCGGTGGTTCACGGGCCGGTGGACGGAGGCGGCATCGGGTTTCGCGTGGAGACCGATGGCGGCGCGATCGCGATGACCGATGGGTTGATCGAGCTCGTGGATACCTCCGGTGTGGTGGAGCGATAAGCATCCTTGTATTTCCTGACGGACAGCGTCTGTCCCAACGATGCGGAAACCCGATCATGGAACCACGCCCTTTCTGTCGCGACGGCAGGCGCGTCGCGGACGGGCTCGCCGCCCATCGCCGCCGTTACGATTTCTGGGACGAGGACCGGCGGATGATCGGGCATGCCTCGTTCTTTTTCATCGCGGCATCGTCGGGTGAATACGTCGATTGCAGCATGCGCTCGGGCGTTCCCGGCTTCATCCACATCACTGGCCCAGGGCAACTGGAATATTCCGAGTATGACGGCAACTCGATGTACTGGACACTCGGCAATATCAGCCAGAATTCGAATGTCAGACTGTTGTTCATGAAGTTCGAGGGCAAATCTTACCGCATCCGGATCAATGGCCGCGCGGAGATTTTGGACGACGCGGCCTCGCTGGCGCAGCACCAAGCCGCGAAGTTGCTGGTTCGTGTCGCATGCGAGCTGTTTTCCAATTGCCCCCGCGCGGTTCACGGCCTGACCCAAGGCAATTTGTCGGTTTATGTTCCAACGCCAGGCCATGAGCCGCCGGCACGCGAGTGGAAAAGGCGGGATTATATCCGCGATGTGCTGCCCAGAGACGATCCACACCGCGGGCAGCGCTGAGCGCCGCATCGTCGTACCGAAGCCAATCCCTCGACATCGAGGATATGCTTGTCATCCGCCCGCTTATTCTATAGCGTGCGCTCTAATATCCCCACGTCGGAGCGGAAACGCCGCGACGGCAACCCAGGGAGAACGATAAGTGGCACGGCTTGAAGACATACCGGAACCAACCCGGACGGCGGCCAGGGATATTCCCTGCCCGGCGTTCGATACGGCGCCGTTCGTTACCGGACCAAAATTGTCCGAACGCCGCGTGGCGATCGTCAGCAGCGCGGCCCTGATCCATCGCGGCGACAAGCCGTTCGATTTCGGTTCGGGCGAATATCGCGCCGTACCGGGTAACTGGGATACCGCCGATATTCTCATGAGCCATGTGTCGATCAATCACGATCGCAATGGCTACCGCCGCGACCTGAACGTCATCTATCCGATCGACCGGCTGCGGGAGCTGGCGGCGGAAGGCACGATCGGCAGTGTCGCGGAAACACATTTCAGCGTCATGGGATCGACCGATCCGGCCGCCATGGTGGCCTCGGCCGACGGTATCGCCGCCGCCCTGCACGCCGATCGCGTCAACGCTGTTGTCCTGAGCCCCGTTTGACCGCTGTGCACCCGCGCCGTGAGCGCGATGGCACATATGCTGGAAGAACGCGGCCTGCCGACAACGGTTCTGGCGCTGGTCTTGCCTCAGGTCGAAAAAACGCGGCCGCCCCGGGCGGTGATGACGCCGTTCATGTTGGGAAGACCGTTTGGTGAGCCAAACGATCCGGCGTTCCAACGCCGGGTGCTGATGCAGGCACTTGGCCTGTTGGAACGCACCGATGGACCGGCGATCCTGGAGCATTTCCCGGACGACAATCCCAGTTGGTTCGACCGGCCGGACTGGGTGCCCGCGGTGACCTTGCCGGCACCGGGCAATCCCTCGACGTCCAGGGAATGGGAAGCGGCGTTCCAGGCCGAACTGGCGCTGGTATTGCCGGTATGGGAGCGGTTCAAGGCACGCTTCGGCCGCACGACCATCGGCCTGTCCGGTCAACCGCCCGAGGCATGGCCCGCTTTCGCCACTGCGTTCCTGGATGGAGGCCTGCCAACGGTGCCAACACACCAAACACCCGCACTGGCCCTGCGCTTCCTGGCCGACGATCTGAAGGCGCTTTATTCCGAGGCGGTTCAGGCGGATGGCGGCCCACCCTCTTCCCGCCAGATCGACGGTTGGTTCTGGCGGCAAACCATCGCCGGCCGGTTGCTGATCGCCTTACGCGCGACGGCGATGCAAAGCGAGAACACCGCGTTAAAAACCGCCGGCGGCCGCTTTTTCGTTCCTGGGCCGTTCGTGCCCGCCTGACCGGCGTTCCCCGCGCCGCCTCCCGGCGCGGGGATGTGGTTGGTGGAAGCGGGCGAAGTACTCCGGCGCGCCCGAACTGTTTGGCGCCAGCCCGCGGTTCGGAAGATGGCCGGCAAGGTTGGCCTGTGCCGTCGTGGACGGAAAGTGTCGGCACATTGTCAGGCCGCCGGCGATGCTGGCACCGGACGCGGCTTCCGTCTTCCGTGAAACACCCCGATCGCACTCAGAAGACCGGCCGTGACCAGCACAAGTCCCGCGATTTGATAAGTGTTGGGGAACTCGCCCACGATCGGGATACCCATCACGATCGACACCGCCGGCACCATCGCGGGAAATAACACGGCGCGGCTGACACCCAATACGCGAATCGCCTGACTGTAGGCGGTAATCGCCAGGACTCCTTGCCCAAAGCCCTGCACGAGCCCCTGCACCGCCATGGCGCCGGGCGGAAGGGCGCGGACATGGTCCATCCCGTACCAGGCCAGATAGAAGGGCACCATCGATATCAACGACAGGAACGAAACCACGGCGATCGTCCGAATCGCATGCAATCTCCAGTGCCGGACCAGAACCGTGAAGCAGGCCCAGATAATGGCGGATGTGAAGAACAATACGTCGC
>JAYWAX010000258.1:0-15939 GCA_043782125.1 Acetobacteraceae bacterium
GAAATCGTCAGTGGTGAAGTGATCTACCAAAATCACGTTTCGGAACATCCGCTTTTTCAAATGGACGCCGTCAACGGTCTGAGTCTTCCTATCACAGGAGGCTTTGTCGGCAGAGATAAAGAAGGAAAAATCGTAGCCCATGTCCGCTTGGCGAGCGCGATACCAATGATGAAAGAACTACGGGAAGCTCTGGGCGACGATGAGAGCCACGAATTTTTCACGGCCGATGAATATGTATCGACTAACGGTGATAGTCCCACGATTCTCAAAAATTTCACGGATAAAACGATGTCTCCCGGAACGCCAATTAGGCTGTTGGGCCAACCGCGAATGGCGTCGCCATTTGGTCTGCGCGCTCAGGCCCTCACCGAGGCGGTTGGTTACTTCGACGGAGACCGTTTTCGCGGGACAATGCAACTGACATACGATTACGTCCTCTTCGGGATGCAACCGGCTGTCGCCCAAGCTCTGGCGGCTAAATTCGGAAACATTCCCGGCCAGGCCTATGTGAGCGGCGGTGGAACGTTCGAAGTCAGGGTCCAGCCTGCGCGATAGTCGTTGGCGTGCGGTTTTGAACAAATTGGCCGGCGGCCTATCGCAGTTTCGTATCACACCGGAACACAGCGCGCGAAAAGCCTATTCTCTCTCCATGGACGACACACCGCACCACAGGCACCCGGCCGACCGGGACCCGCCAATGCCGAGCGAGGCGGAACTGTTGACCGCGCTGGCAGAGAGCGAATCCGAGGCCGAGGCCGGACTATTGGTCCCCGGCGACGAGATCATGCGCGAGCTCCACGAAAGCATCGCGCGGATGGCGGGCCGGGCCGCGGCGGCGGCGGATGACGCGGACGCGGAACCTGGTTTCCCGCGCCGCCGTTGATCGTTCTCACGCCCAGGGCCGCCCGGCAAGTTCGCGCCTTGCGGAAGTAATACGAGCAGCGCTGACGGCCGGAGGCGACGCGGAACCTTGTCGCGGCGATCGAAAGCGCCTGGGGGCAGATCGTCACGAACCCGGCAGCTGGTTTGCCCGCGCCTCGCCCCTATCCGAACATTGCCCAGGGTGGCGGCTCATGGGTGCAGGCCGGGCGCTACTGGATCGCCTACGTCACGAGCCCGTCATTGGCAATTGTCGCCGTCGTCCATGACGCAGCCGACATTCCCCGCCGTGTGTAGCTTCCTGCATCACCGCGCCATTGCCCGCCGAGTCAGTTCGTCCCAGACCGGGCCGCGTGTTTACGATCCCGGCGGATCGGCCTACCCGCCACAGCTCCCGGCCCACAGGATCAGCCGAAATCCTGACAACGGAACGGGACCGATGATCCGAAGACTTTCCAACCCTACCCCCAGACCGCCTTGCTCCCCACCAGCGTGATCGTGATATGCCCCATCGTCGTATCGGCCTTGGCGCCATGCCAATGCCGCTCGCCCGCCTTGATCTGCACGACATCGCCGACAGCGATTTCGCGCTGCTCATGCTCAGTCGCGGCGATGCCTGAGCCGGAGGTCACGATCAGCATCTGGTCGCAATCGTGCGAATGCCAGCCAGTGTTACAACCTTGGCTGAAATTCACCACGCTACAGGTGAAGTTGTCCGACTCCCCCGGCTGAACGATGGTCTGACGGGTCCGGAAAACTGGCCCGGTCCATCCTTCGGTCCGCTCCGCGGCACCTTCGGCGGGGAGAATAGGAATATCTTTCAGCGTAACGACCTTCATGACGAGCCTCCTGTTGCCGGCCTGAGTTCAGTATTTCCGAAAGTCCGCGAGACCAGCGGAGTTATTGCGCCAGCGGCCGCCTTCGCCGAGAAAGTCCTCCCCCGGCCAGGCCGGGGGAGGATATCGACGATCACAAAGACTTCAGCGGCGCCTCGACGCCGTCCGGCAGCGGCACCTGGGCCACATTCAGCACCATCGACACGAGGCTGTAATAACCAACGGCCCCGACCAGATCCATCACGCCGCGTTCGCCGAACCGGTCGATCACCGCCTGATACCGGCCGTCCGGCACCTGTCCGGTCCCCAGAAGGGACATGACGAACTCGTAAACCAGCGTCTCGTCGCCGGACATGTTCTCCGGGCGGCGGCCATTGGCGACGGAGTCCAGGATCGCCGGCGCCAGGCCCGCGTCGATACCCAGTTTGCGGTGCGCGTAGAACTCGTACTGCGCACCCCATTTGCGGCCGGCCATGCAGATCGCCAGCTCGTTCAATGCCGCGGGGATAGAGCTGCCGAAGCGCACGTAAGCGCCGACGCGCTGCACCAGATCGCACAGTTGCGGGCTACGCATCAGCGCGTTGAAGGGGCCGCGGAGTCCGCCGCCACGCGGTCCCGCCTGGATGGCATCGGCGACCTGACGTTGCTCGTCGGTCAGGGACTCCGGGGACAGTTCCGGAAAGCGCTGTTCGGTCATGATATTCTCCTTGTCTAAGTCAAAGGCGGGTCTAAGCCAAAGGTGGGTCTAAGCCAAAGGCGGGTCTAAGTCAGGGTCGTGTCGAAGCCGGGGGGTGGCGTAACAATTACGGCATCGTGGCAGTGCTGCCGCCATCGACGACGATCTGGGTGCCGGTGATGAACTTCGCCTCGTCCGAGGCCAGGAACAGCACGGCATGCGCCACATCCCAGGCGTCGCCCATGTGCCCCATGGGCACGGCGGCGTTCCGCGCGTCGATCAGTTTTTGCAGGTCGTTGCCGCCGACCGTGCGCGCCAGCCGGGATTCCACCAGCGGCGTGTGCATCAGTCCGGGGACAACGGTGTTCACGCGGATGTTCTTTTTCGCATAAGTACCGGCGACGGATTTCGAAAGCTGGATCACCCCGGCTTTGGAAGCGCTGTAGCCGACATGCGATCGCCCCGACAGGAAGTCATTGCGCATACCGGCGACGGAGGCGATGTTGACGATCGCGCCCTTACCTTGCTCCAGCATGACGGGGATCGCGTATTTGCAGCCCAGAAAGACGGTTTTCAGATTGAGGTCGATCTGATGGTCCCAAACCTCCTCCGCCATCGCGACGGGATCGCCGGGCGCAGAGCCGCCGACGTTGTTCACCAGAATGTCGATGCGTTTGAACCGCGTGAGGCAGGCCTGCACCATTTCCTGGACATCGGCCGCATTCGTCAGGTCCGCGCGATGGATCGCGGCGGTGCCGCCCTCTTTCTCGACAATTTCCTGCGTTTCGCGCACGGCGTCCAGGTTGATATCGACCAGAAACACCGAGGCGCCTTGGCGCGCCAGCAGCGTGGCCGTCGCCTTTCCGTTGCCCCAGCCGGGCCCGACCGACCCGGCGCCGGTGACGATCGCCACCTTCCCCTTCATGCTCAGCACGCGTCTTTCTCCCTTTCGGCGGCAGGAACATGACAGTTGAAGGGGCGGAAGGCCAGAGGGCGGCCCAGGGGTGGATGAAGAGGGTGGTCCCGAACCAGGACCAGGGCTGGGCCCGGGACTTGACCGGGGGGCGGAAGGCGGCTCTGTCAAAGGGAAGAGAACAGGCTTCGCGAAGAGGACGGATGGCATGGCGCGCGCGTTGAAAGTGGCGGTCCAAATGGACCCAATGGACACCATCAATATCGATGGCGATTCCACCTTTGCTCTGATGCTGGAAGCGCAGGCGCGCGGCCACGCGATGTGGCATTACGAGGTCCGCCACATGGCGCTGCGCGAAGGCGTGTCGAAACCCCACGGCGGGAAGCGGGAAGAACGCCTGTTCGCGCGCGCCCGCCCGGTGACCGTCGAGCGCGTCCACGGCGCTCATTATGTCTTTGGCGATCCGGTGCCGCTCGACCTGGGTTCCATGGACGTTGTGCTGATGCGCCAGGACCCGCCCTTCGACATGGCCTATATCACCGCGACGCATCTGTTGGAGCATATCCAGCCTGGCACGCTGATCGTGAACGATCCGGCGGCCGTGCGGAACGCACCGGAAAAGCTGCTGGTCACGCATTTTCCGGACCTGATGCCGCCGACGCTGATCACCTGGGATATCGAAGCCATCCGCTCGTTTCGTGCCGAGTATAAGGACATCATTGTCAAGCCGCTGTTCGGCAACGGCGGCGCAGGCGTGTTCCGGATCAAACCGGACGACGAAAACCTGGCCTCGCTGCTGGAAATGCACTTCGCGCGGTCGCGCGAGCCGTTGATGATCCAGCGTTACGAGGCGTCCGTGCGCAAGGGCGACAAGCGCGTGATCCTGGTCGATGGCGAACCCATGGGCGCCGTCAATCGTGTGCCAGCTGAGGGGGAAGCGCGGTCGAACATGCATGTCGGCGGGCGCCCCGAGAAATCGCCGCTGTCGGCGCGGGACCGCGAAATTTGCGCGGCGATCGGGCCAACATTGCGGGAACAAGGGATGATTTTCGTGGGGATCGACGTGATCGGCGATTATCTGACGGAGATCAACGTGACCTCCCCCACCGGGTTGCAGGAAATCGCGCGATTCGACGGCGTCCATATCGAGAAGGCGATCTGGGATCGGATCGAGGAGAAGGTGGGGGCGTAACGCCGCTCACGCCGTCCGGTGTATGTTCCGGCGCGCTTCCTCCAAATCGTGTGCCATTTGAAGGTTGAGCCAAAACTCGGCCGACGTGCCAAACCGCTGACCAAGTAGGATCGCGGTTGCCGCAGGGATGGCGCGCGCGCCAGCCACAATCTCGGTGACGCGGTTCGACGGCACACGAAGGTCGCGTGCCAAGGCACGCCCAGACAGGCCGAGGGGCACCATGAAGTCCTCACGCAAGACCTCGCCGGGCGTCACTGGCCCAATGCGCCCGGGGCCGGCTATGTCCGAGAAATCCGTGCCGGCCAGGTCCTCGATACGAATCGCCATCGCCGCCCCCTAATGATAGTCCACAATTACGACGTCGTAGGCATCGCCATCCCGCCACGCGAAGCACAGCCGTCATTGAACGTTGACGCGGATGCTGTGCTGTCCGGTCCGATCGCCGCTCAGCCCTTCCAATCGATTGGCTGGAGGCTGGCGGATATCTTCGAGCCTTGTTGCCGCCGCCAGTGCGCGCAGATTGCGGCGGGACACTTTGGCCAGATCGCCTGGGAAACCCTTCGGCATCCGGTCATCCCAGACCGCCGCAATGCGCTTGTCCGCGAACGATCGAGTCATAGGGTGATACGTATCTCCTATCGGGAGGTTTCCAAGGGGTGATGCCAGGTGACCGGGCGATACCCGCTGGCGTGCCAATGTGGCGGACGGCGTTGCCTGCGCGGAATGTGTATCCGCGCGAAGGATGTGCTCGACCTGCGGGCGGCGGGCGGCGGGCGGCGGACGCGGCGCGCGAGGAAATTCTTGTGGATTATCCGTTGCTCGAAGACGGAGATATTACGGCTGCGTTGGAATATGATTCGCGGTAGGGCGATAGTCCGGCGTTGCACGTGGTCTGGTGCTAGGGGGACTAATTCGATAGCCACGGCGTGACCGCCGGAGGCAGTGGTCAGCGCTGGCTGAAATCGGCCTTCGATTTTTGGCGAGAGGTGGAGCCCAAACTGATATAGAATTTGGCACGTCATTCCGCGATGGAAGGAAGCTACGATGCCAGTGTCCGAACCCGTTCTCGCCAGTGCCGCCGAGTTGGTGCGGGAGTTTCCGCGGTACAGCGATGTCGCGTTGTCCCAGCCGGTTGTCGTGACGCAGGAGGGGCGGCCCCGTAACGTCTTGATTTCGTACGAGGAATACGAACGCCTGATCGGACGCGATCAGCAGGCATTTCGCGCGGCGGATACGCCGGATGAGTTTCTGGAAGAACTGGACCGGCTCGCCGCGTTGGATCGTTGACCTTGGAGGCGCCGCGCGCGGGAGACGTGATCCGATACGCGTATCTCTGGGCGGCCGAGTACGACGGGGGTGCGGAGGAAGGACGAAAGGATCGGCCAAGCGTGGTGTTGGCGGTTGCTGTTCGCTCTATCGGGGTTTCTCCCCGAGTTCTGGTCATGGCGGTGACCCACTCACCGCCGCGCGATCCAGCCGACGCGGTACCATTCCCGGCGGACCTGAAACGTTCCCTTGGGCTTGACGATCGGCCGGCCTGGATCGTGACCTGCGAAAGCAATACGTTTTTATGGCCGGGTCCGGATATTCGCCCGGTGCCCAGGGTGAAACCGCTGACGATATGCTACGGACGCGTCCCGGAGACGCTATTGTTTCGGATCGCGGCTTCGTATCAGGCCAACCGGGGGCGGCAGCGCGGGCGGTTGGTTCAGCGCACGGAATGAGACGAACCAATACATCGGACTGCAAATCTGCGGATGCCGCTTCGATTCCGGCCCGGACCTCCAATCATTTCAAGGTATTATTTGGAAAACTTCGATTTCTTCGACGGGGCCTCGGATTCCTTGCCTCTGCGCTGTGTTTCAAGGCGGCCTCTCGGTTTGCTACCATTTCTTGGGATTTTGTGCGGTAAGCCATTCTGCAACGTGACGTGTTTATCGGCCCCCTACCCCAACCCCTCCCTAACCGCCGCCAGCGCCTCCCCCGTCTTCCCCCCCTCCGGCCCCCCAGCCTGCGCCATCTCCGGCCGCCCGCCGCCACCCTTCCCGCCAACCGCCAACGCCGCCCTCCGCACCAGATCGACCGCGTTCACCCGCCCCACCAAATCCGGGGAAACCCCAACCACAATACTCGCCTTCCCCTCGGCCGAGGACACCAGCGCCACCACGCCCGAGCCCATCTGCTTGCCGATCGCCTCCGCCAACCCCTTCAGGTCGCGCGGCGGCGTTTCGCCCATATCCCGGGCGGACAACGGAATCCCGTTCACAACTTCCACAGCCGCCGCCGACCCGCCGGTCGCCAACTGCCGCCGCAGATCGCCAATCACCGCCTCCAGCTTCCGCCGCTCGTCCAGCAACGAAACAATCCGTTCCGTCACATCCGCGGGCGCCGTGCGCAACGCGCCGGCGGCCTCGTTCAACCGCGACTGCGTTTCATAAACCAACGCTTCCGCCGAGGCCCCGGTCACCGCCTCAATCCGGCGCACGCCCGCAGCGACGGCGGATTCAGACACAATGCGAAAAAAGCCGATATCGCCGGTGCGCCGGACATGCGTGCCGCCGCACAGTTCGATCGACCATGCGCCTTTGCCGCCTTCGCCCAGACCCATGGAGACAACGCGGACTTCCTCGCCGTATTTCTCCCCGAACAGCGCCATCGCGCCGGTTTCCACCGCCGCCTCCGGCGTCATCAGCCGAGTCGCGACCTCCGAGTTCTCCCGAATTTTCTCGTTCACCATCGCCTCGATCCGCGCCAGTTCCTCCGCCGTCACCGGTCTGGGCTGGCTGACGTCGAAGCGCAGGCGATCCGGCGCATTCAGGCTGCCTTTCTGCGCCACATGGGTGCCAAGTTCGCGCCGCATCGCCTCATGCAGCAAATGCGTAGCCGAGTGATGCGCGCGGATCGCCCGCCGCCGCCCATGATCGACCGTCGCGACCACGGCGGCGTCCACCTTCGCCGTTCCGCTTTCGACGACGCCCATGTGAACAAACAAATCGCCCAGTTTCTTTTGGGTATCCAAAACCCGGATCGACAGCCCGCCTGGGCCGGAAATGACGCCGATGTCGCCAACCTGACCGCCGCTTTCGCCGTAAAAGGGGGTCTGATTCAGCACAACCGCGACCTCGGTTCCGGCAGGCGCTTCGGCAACCGGCGCGCCATTCGCGATAAGCGCCTGGATCGTGCCCTCGGCGGCTTCGGTGCTGTATCCCAGGAATTCGGACGCGCCGGCGGTTTCCTTGATTTCGAACCAGACGCGTTCGGTGGCGGCCTCGCCGGACCCGGCCCAGGCGGCGCGGGCACGCGCGCGTTGGCCGGCCATGGCCGATTCAAAGCCCGGCAGATCGACGGACCGGCCCTGTTCGCGCAGCGCGTCCTGGGTCAGATCCAGCGGGAAGCCGAACGTGTCGTATAACCGGAACGCGACCCCACCCGGCAGAGCCTGCCCGTCGCCCAGTCGCGAAACCTCGTCGGACAGCAAATGCAGGCCGCGTTCCAGCATGGCCTTGAACCGGGTTTCCTCCAGTTTCAGAGTTTCGACGATCAACGCCTCGGCGCGGATCAGTTCGGGGTAGGCGGTGCCCATTTGGCGCACCAGCGCGGGCACCAGCCGGTACATCACGGGTTCGCGCGCGCCCATCATCGTGGCGTGGCGCATGGCGCGGCGCATGATGCGGCGCACAACGTAACCGCGGCCCTCGTTCGATGGCAGCACGCCATCGGCGATCAGGAACGACACGCTGCGCAGATGATCGGCGATCACCCGGTGGCTGGTTTTGAACGGCCCATCCGGGTCCTGCCCGGTGACCTCGGCCGAGGCCAGGATCAGTGCCCGAAGCGTGTCCGTATCATAATTGTCGTGCTTGCCTTGCAGAATGGCCGCGAACCGTTCCAGCCCCATGCCGGTATCGATCGACGGGCGAGGCAAGGACACCCGCGTGCCAGGCGGCCCTTCCTCGTACTGCATGAAGACAAGGTTCCAGATTTCGATGAACCGGTCTCCGTCCTCGTCCGGGGAGCCGGGCGGCCCGCCGGGAATATGGTCGCCGTGATCGTAGAAAATCTCGCTGCACGGGCCGCAGGGGCCGACGTCGCCCATGCGCCAGAAATTATCCGATGTCGCGATGCGGATGATCCGTTCGTCCGGCAGGCCCGCGACTTTTTTCCAGATGGCGGCGGCGTCTTCGTCCTCGTGATAAACGGTTACGAGAAGGCGCGATTTATCGAGCGCGAAATCCTTCGTGAGCAGTTCCCAGGCATACGGAATCGCCGATTCCTTGAAATAATCGCCGAAACTGAAGTTCCCCAGCATCTCGAAAAACGTGTGGTGCCGCGCCGTATACCCGACATTGTCGAGGTCGTTGTGCTTGCCCCCCGCGCGCACCGACTTCTGCGCCGAGGTCGCCCGCGTATAGGGCCGTTTCTCCTGCCCGGTGAACACGTTCTTGAACTGAACCATGCCGGAGTTCGCGAACATCAACGTCGGATCGTTGCGCGGCACCAAAGGCGAACTCTCGACGATCGTGTGCCCGTTACGGGCGAAATAGTCGAGGAACGTGGCGCGGATATCGTTGCTGCTGGCCATGGGATACGGTCGGGGTCCGGATTGTGATCGAGGAACGCGACTCGTAGCGAAGCCCGCGCCGAGAGTCACGCGGCGCCTGCCCCAGCCTTTGCCTTGGCCCGGACGTGACAGGCGGCGCGAACATTTTCAGCCCGTCCCTCTGGTAATCCGCGCGGGATATCCCATGTTCCCGTTTTGTCCTGAACCTTCGCGGGTTGGCGAAGGCCGGGGAAATTCATTTAAGACCGTCTTTTGGACCATTGAACTGACGCCGTTTGTAAATCGCCTGCCGGTGGCATCGGGAAATTTTATTCCCGTGCTCGTCCGGGAAATTCGGCCGTCCCTGCGCCCGTCCTACCGGGCGCGCCGCTGGGAAACGCTTGTCCACGCGCCTTATATTCGCGTCGATGGCGCGCGCCCGGATCGCGACTGGGACTGGGTCTGGGAAATTCCCATTCTGACCTTCGCCGTCGGCGTCGTCCGCCGCCCCCGCATCTTCCAACTCTCCCTCGCTCACGACGATTTTCCCCTGGGCATGATCGCCCTGCTGGAAAATGAGCGTTGGCCGCACGACCACGCGCAACCGGCGGTTTATGTTTGGTATGTGACCGGCGCGCCCTTCGCCGCCGTCGCCGCGCGTGGCGATCCCAAGCTACGCACCGCCGCGACGCTGGATATCGCGGTGACGATCGGTCTGAACAGCGCGGCGGGCGGGCGGCTGTGGCTGCACGCGGCGCCCGAGGGCGGGGACACGCTGCTGCGGTGGTATACCGAAAAAGGCCTGGAAAATGTCGCCGGCCATATCGTCCTGCCGTCCGGCCTGCTGGTGCCCAGGGAAAACGACGGACGGTATTTCCAGTTGACAGCCACGGCGGCGGCGGACTTTTCTCGGGGGCTGGATGGATGCCGACGCTGATGCCAACCTCGTCCGTAACGTTTGCCGCCGTCGCGGCGTGCCTCGCCGGGATCGATCCCGGGGATGGCGGCGCCGTATCGCGCTTTTATCGCCGCCTGCCACGGGATTATTCGCCGCCAGCGCAGGCGTTGATCGCGGATTTTCTGGTTGGCCTGAGTGGCCCGCCACCGGCCGGGGCGCTTGAGCGTTTGAAATGGGCCGTGACTGGCGCAGGCCCGTCCAGGTTCGGCGCGCCCGCATGCCGCCTCGGTACGTTACCATCGCCGCCCGCAGATATGCACGCGAACCTGGGCCGCCCGTCGCGCCGCCGGACCGCTGCAACCGTGGCGGAGGACGGTCCGGCCGCCGGGTCCTGATGCCGCGCCGGCATCCCGTTCCCAGAACCCTCGCTCCTTGCAAGGCATCGGCGCGCGGCACACACTGATAAAGCGAAGCCGCCGGCCGGCGCGGGTGAGAAAAACGGGGAATGGTAGCCTTGGACGGTCCATTGCGAATCGTGCTGGTCGAGGACGAGGCCTTTCAACGCCAGGTCGTGTCCGAATTTCTGGGCCGGAACGGGCTGAAAATCACGGGCGTCGCCTCAGGCGCCGACCTGAAACGCATCGTGCAATCCAATATGCCGGACCTCGCCATTCTCGATGTGCATCTGGGGGAACCGGAAGACGGGTTCGCGCTGGCCCGCTGGCTGCGCGCGCGCTCCAGCCGGGTCGGCATCATCATGCTGACGGCGGCCAGCGACACGGTGGACCGCGTGGTCGGCCTGGAATCCGGCGCCGACGATTACATCGCCAAGCCCTTCGAACCGAGGGAATTGCTGGCGCGCGTTCGCGCCGTGTTGCGCCGCGCGGGCGATACCGCGCCGCCGCCCGCCCAACTGGGCCAGCGCCGGATCGGCACCGCGATGCTGGACATGGAGCGTCACGTCTTGATCCTGGCGGACGGGACCGAGGATCAACTGGCGTCCAGCGAATACGATCTGCTCAAGCTGCTGGTGGACAATCCCAATCGGCCGCTGACCCGGGAATGGCTGCTGGAAAGCACGTCCCATCGGGAGGCGGAGGCGTTCGACCGCGCAATCGACAACCGGATCATGCGGCTCCGGCGTAAGGTGGAGGCCGATCCGGGCAAGCCAAAATGCATCCGCAATGTGCGCGGTGTTGGGTATATGTTCGTGCCGCCAGCGGATTGAATCAGGCGTTGCCGGCGGACTGCTTATATTGCGCCGCCGCGAATTCGATCAGCACCGCGGTGACGATCTTGCCATTGGCGTTCCGCGGCAATTCCCGCATTTGCAGAATGAATTTCGGCGCGGTCGCGCCCAGACGCTGACCGCAGATGCGGTTCAGTACGGCGCCATCGATTGGTGTTGCCGGCACGATCGCAGCCCAAATCTGGGCCAGCCCGTCCGGATCGGGCACGCCGAACGCCACCGCGTCGCTCACGCCGGGCAGCGTGAGCAGCACCTCCTCGATCGTCCGGGGATCGACTTTGACGCCACCGCTGTTGATGAAATCGCCGATCCGGCCGGTCACGATCATCACGCCTCCGGCCGTCACCGCGCCCAGATCGCCGGAGTAAAACCATCCATCGCGAAAGCTCGCGCGGGTCGCGGCTTCGTCGTTGAAATAGCCATCGACGGCTCCAGGCGCGCGGAAGCGCAGCAGACCCTCGGTGCCCGCGGGGAGGGGGGTATCGTGCGCGTCGACCGCCTCCACCGTCACACCGGGCACGATGGTTCCGACGCCCAGTGGCACACCGATGGCACCGAAGCGGCCGAGACAGATATTGCCGGTCTCGGTAGATCCGAAGCTGGTCACGAGGTTGGGACAGAGTTTTCGCGCGGCGATCTCCGCGAGACGCAGGGGGAGCTGGCTGCCGCTGACCCGGATGACCCGCAGGGGCGGGAGCGGCCCGACCCCATCCGGCACCATCGCGGCGATACGGCGCAGCATGATCGGCGACGTGACCAGGGAGGTCACGCCGTGGCGCAGGATCGCGTTCACAATGCCCGCCATGTTGGTGAACACCAGAGTCCCACCCAATTTGAACACCGTCAGCGCCGAACGCAAACCCGACGCGCCGCCCAACCCCAGCGCGCAGATCATCGCGGTGCGCCCGCGATCGTTGACCATGCCGTATTCGTGGCCCTCGACCCGCGCCGCCATCGCGGTATGCGTGCTCACGCAGTGCCGCGGACCGCCGGTGGTGCCGGAGGTCGCGAACACGCGGCAAGGCGCGCCGCCGCCTGGATGAGATGCGGGTGGCGGCGATCCGTCGTCCGCCGCGCCCGGTTGCGGCCAGGACCGGTCCAGCGCGATCGTCGTCGCGCCCAATGGCACGGTTTGGCCGAGCGCACCGGGCGGCGCAGTTTGGCCAGGTTGCAGGAAAACCTTGGCCAGATGCCGCGCGGGCAGGGAGGTTTCGGCCGTCGCAACACCGATGCGGGCCAAAGCCAGTGCCAGGGTCAGCGCCAGTGCCTCGTCCGGTCCGGCGATGGACAGTCCGGCGATATCCCCCGATTTCAGTCCGTATCCACGGGCGTGGCGGGCGAGCGCGTCGATCCACCGGTCGAAGTCGCGGTACGAGATCGCAGTATCGTCCGCGCGGACGATCGCAATGCCGTCCGGGTCCGCGCGCGCACTGTCCCGAACGAAATCGGCAATGTTCACGGCGCGGACGCCGCGCCTGCCCAGTTGGCTATCAAGACGGGTGGCGATCGGGCCGGGCGGCGATCAGGACCCGCGGCGGGCGCGGCGGAACCGCGCAAAGACCGTCATGAGCGCGCCGAAACCGAACAACCCAGCCCCTGCGGGACCGGGAACGCCAACGCCCGGGACCACGAGATCGCCGCTGATGCCATAGAGGCTATTGCCGAAACTCGATGCAAACGAACCATTGTCGAGATAACTTCCCAACGTCGTCGCGCTGCCCGAACCCCGCGAAACGTTTGCGCCGCCCAAAGGCGTGGCCGACGCGGTCCCGTCCGTATTCGATCCGGTCCAGACATAGGGAAATGAGGTCGAACCGCCTGTTTCGAACGTGTTGATCGGGCTTAAAATGGTCCCGCTGAAGAAGTTGGTGATCGAAGCGGCGATCTTGGTGCCGCTGACGAGAAAAATCGGATCGTTGGCGCAACTGGGCGCGCAGGCGATGTTCGCCGCAGCATTGACGGTGCTCGTGCTGCCAATCACGGTCCAGGTCGTCAGCGGCAGCAGCGGATTGTTCGCCGCCGCGGTTGCGACAAAGCTGTTGTAAGTGGCGATACTCGACGATGCCGCGGTCGTGGTTGCCGCGGTCACGAACAGGATCCGGTAATGATCTCCCGGATTGAGCGTGGGCGAAATCGTGAAGCTTGGCCCCGCCTGGGCGGCCATTGGCGCCGCGAGCAGCCCGGCCGCCGTGGCGGCCCCAGACCAGGAGAGGAACGGGAACGACGTCGTTTGCTCGTGCCGTTCGCCTCGGCCTGCCGCGGTCTCGGCGGTCGCGGAAATGTTCATGCCGACGTCTCCTTACCGTTGGTACCGATTGTCGGAAAGGTCTGAAGCAATTATTGAGCCATGAATTCAATATATTGTAATTGCTGGTATTTTTTGGATATCGACCAGCGCGCCGGCTTCAGATGTAAAATATTCCGACACATGCCATCGCGAACCGCGCCGTCACCATTTCCGTGTCGCGGCAAAGCTCGCGCGCGCCACATGGGTTGTTTCCGCCAGCATCCCGGCCATGCCGTCCGACGCCGCCAGCGCGCCCGCCATGTCGCCCGCGCGGGCGGCGGTTTCCACCTGCGACGCGAGATCGGCCAACATGCGGGCGCCGACCATGCGCGCCGCGCCTTTCAGCCGGTGCGCGGCCTCGGCTTGCGCGTCCGCATTGTCCGCCGCGCGTAGGGCCGCCAGGTCGGATGTCGCGGCATCGACGAAAGTTTCGAACAGCCGCGACAGCCGCGCGGGATCGGCGCCGAACAGGCCGCGCAGGGTTTCGGGGTCGAAGGCGGCGCCCGAAGGCGTGCTCTGCCCCCCCGCCAGGTCCACCAGCCCCGGCACGAAGCGGGTCAGCGCGCGGGTCAGCGCGTCCAGGGAGATCGGTTTGGCGACAAACCCATCCATCCCCGCAGCGAAGCATCGTTCGTCCTCGCCTTTCAGCGCGTTGGCGGTGACCGCGATCAGGCCGCCGCGTTTCAGGCCCAGGGAGGCTTCTTCGCGCCGGATCGCGCGTGCCACGTCGAAGCCGTCGAGACGCGGCATGTGAATATCCAGCAACACGACGCCGTGGTGGTGCAGGCGCCACATGTCCAGCGCTTCCTGGCCGTCGGAGGCGAGGTCGGCTTCCAGGCCAAGAAGGCCAAGCTGCTGCTGGATCACCTCGCGGTTCACCGGGTGGTCGTCGGCGACCAGCAGTCTTGGCCGGTCCACGCCGGCGGCGATGCGGCTTTGCGGCAGCGGCGCCGGGTCCGCGCCGGGCGCGGCGGCGAGGCCGAAGCGGAGGTGTACGACAAAGCGGCTGCCTCGGCCGGGTGTGCTTTCGGCGGTCACGGTGCCGCCCATCAGCTCGGCGAGGCGGCGCACGATGGACAAGCCCAGACCGGTGCCGCCGAAGCGGCGGGTGGTGGACGTGTCGGCCTGGGAGAAGGGTTGGAACAGGCGAGTCTGTTGTTCGGCGTCCATGCCGATGCCGCTGTCTTCCACAGTCAGCACGATGTTGGCGGTGTCGCGGCTGGCGGCGCTGTCTCGATGGGCGGCGCCGATGGCGCTGACGGCGCTGATGCGGACGAAGCCGCGTTCAGTGAATTTCAGCGCATTACCAACCAGATTGAACAATATTTGCCGGACCCGGGTCGGGTCGCCATCGACCCAATCGGGGCCAGGCCCAGGAGTATCCGCGAACAAAGCGAGACCTTTTTGACGGGCCTGCGGGGTAAAAGTATCCACCGCGCCCGCGATCAATCCATGCAGACTGAATGGCAGATTTTCCAATTCCATGCGTCCTGCGTCGATCTTCGAAAAATCCAGAATATCGTCGATAATGCGCAGCAACGACTGCGCACTGTCGCGCATGATCGACACGTGGCGCAACTGATCGCCGGCGAGTTCGGTGCGTTCCAGCACTTCCATCATACCAAGCACGCCGTTCATCGGCGTGCGTATTTCGTGACTCATGGCGGCAAGAAAGGTCGATTTCGCGGCATTGGCGGCTTCCGCTTCCGTGCGCGCCGCCTCCGCCGCATCGCGTTCCAGCGCGAGCCGTTCCTCCTGGCGTTTCAGGGCGGTGATGTCGCGGTGAATGGCGAGCAGGCGGCCCAAAGGCAGCGGAATCCAGTGGACATCGACCCAGCGTCCGTCGGCCGTTTGGCGGACCCATTGGAACCGCCGCCGGGATTGGAAGCGGTCGAAGGCGGCGTCGACATGGGCGTCGAGCGCGGGGAATTCGGCTTCGACCTGGCCGACCTCGACCTGCCAGCGCACAACGTCCCGGATGTTCCGCCACGCCGCGAACACGTCTTCCGGCACATCGTTTATGAAGCGGAACGAAGGGTTGGCGAACAGAATGTTGCCCTGCTCGTCGAACAGCATGACGCTGTCGATCATGCCGTCGAGGACGTTTTGCAACTGATCGTGCGCGTGCTTGGCGGCTTCGTGCGCGTGGCTGAGTTCGATCTCGCGCTGGCGCAGTTCGGTGACATCGCGGAAAATCCCCAGGGTGCCGCCGCCGGCCAGGCGGTGAAAGGCGCCTTCGGACCAGCGGCCGTCCAGGGACTGGCGCAATTTGGGCGTGCCGTCGGCAAGGCGGAAACGTATCAACGCGGCCTGACGGAAGGGTTCGTCGATGGACCCGCGTTCCAGCAGCGCGTCCATCATCGCGGGGAATGTTTTCATCCGGGCGATTCGTTCCGGTGTCGATTCCTGCACGCGGTAAAAGGATTTGTTGGCGTAAACGCAGGTTTCCGACGTGTCGTACAGCATCAC
>JAYWAX010000259.1:0-5804 GCA_043782125.1 Acetobacteraceae bacterium
CAAATCACGGCGATGCAGACGGAAACGAAACCCCAAGGCGTGAACCAGCCTGCGGACGGCGATTTCCGGCTTCATGTTTTTGCTCTGGATGCGGCGCATGTTCTCCGAACGCCGCTCCGGTGTCAGTCCATCCACCATGATAAATTCGCCCGCCGGCCTATTGCCAGGAAAGTCCGCAAATTAATACTGACACGATCGAGAGGCAATGGTTATCGCGCAGGATCGCGGGGGAGAACGCCAAGGCTTTCTTCCATCCCGCGATTGCCCGTGCGCCAGCCTATACCGCGAGGTCGAAGGGCAGATCGGCGATATCTTTCAGCCGCTTGCCCTGGATCATGATCGCGAGGATGTCCTCGGCCTCGGAATTGCCAAGATCCTTGACTGACGCTTCCAGTTCGTCGAGTGCGAAGTGGTAGACGCAATCGATATCGCCGGTGCCAAGCGCCAGCGACGACAGACGGCTCGGGGTCGGTTCGCCGGTCACGACGACGATGTGCGGTTGGCGGCCTTTGCGATTGCGGATCAGGTTCAGCGCCTCCGACCGGGCATTCTGCGCGCGATCGCTTCGCAGGGTCCACTTGGTGCTGATGCTCGCGTGCAGCAAGGGAGATTTTCCGTCGCCGTCGCGCAGATCGCTTCGCCGCGCCACGACGGAATCGACCAGGAGTTCCGGGCGATTGATGTCCTCGTCGGATTCCAGGTCGCGGGTGACGATCACATCCGGGGTAATGGCATAATCGTTGCCCAGTGCGGCGGCGAGTTCGGGATTTTTGGCGGCGGCTTCGCGCAGGGCAATCAGGTGCGCATATTGGGCGTATTTCGCAATCTCGCCGCGGTTCCGGTTGCCGACCTTGCGGACGCTCCATCGTCCCGGACGCAGGTGCATCAAACGGCTGAAGGTTGCGTCCACGAAGCGCGCCACCAGATCCTCGAACTGATTGCCGGACGTCTGGCCGGCGCCGCGGATTCCGATTTCCGCCTGAAGCCGTGCGGCGATACCCGAAGCGATGCGGACACTGGTGCGGTTATCCTTGTCGGCGTTACTTGGCACGCCATTTCCGTCGATGGTGAGCAGCGATTCCAGCAAAGACGCATGAAAATCCACGCGTGCCCGGCGGATGAAGGGCTCTGCCGCGCTCATGCCGCGCCGCGCAGGCGGGTTGGGGAGGCGGCTTTCAGGGCGATGGCGATCTGCGAGGCGACCGCACGGGCCACGGGCGGTGGGAAGGCGTTCCCGACCTGACGATAGGCGATGGTCTTCTTGCCGGCAAAAGCCCAGGAGTCGGGGAAGCCTTGGAGCCGGGCGACCATGCGGATGGTGAGGCGCGGTGTGCCCTCGAAATCCGGGTCGGGGGCTTGTTCGGCGAGGGTCAGTCCGTTCACGCCCAATACCGACCAGGCCTTCCGGGCGCGGGTCGGCCCGAGGTCTGGGCCGCCGTGTTTTTTAGAGCCGCCAACGATGGTGGGGGCGATCTGGTTGGCGGTTTCCCGCCAGGCGGCGGCGCCTTTCCAACCGCGGGCGGCCATCAGGTCGAACAGCGCCGCGCCGACGGTTGGCGCCGCGTGCGGGATGGCCTCGGGCCAGACGAAATCGGCCGCGTATTTCTTCTGCAGGCCGACGATGATCACGCGCGGCCGGATCTGCGGCACGCCGAAGGAGGAGGCTTGCAGTAGCCGCCAATCGACTTCGTACCCAAGGCGGCCAAGCTGTGCCTTAAGCAGCGCGCGGTACTCCCCGAACACCGGGTCCAGAAAGCCACGGACGTTCTCTATCATGATCGCACGCGGGCGGATTTCGTCCACAAGGCGCAGCGCGGCCGGGAAGAGATTGCGTTCGTCCTTGTCGCCAAGTTGTTTGCCGGCCACCGAGAACGGGGGGCACGGTAGTCCGCCGGCGAACAGGTCGGCGCCGCGATAGGGGCGGCCGTCGAAATGATTGAGGTCCTGTTCGACGACTTTCCAGTCCGGACGGTTGTAGCGCAAGGTATTGCAGTAGGCGCCCTCCAGCTCGACCAAGGCCGCGTGTGCGAAGCCGGCCTGTTCCAGGCCAAGGGCCTGGCCTCCGGCGCCGGCGCAGACTTCCACAGAATACGGCAGCGCCGGGGTCATGGGTAAGTTGCCAGTTTGTTCATGTTCGACAGGTTATGGGCGAAGGCGCCATCCGTCCAATCATTTCGTATTGGCGGAGGGCACACACCCTCGATAATACGCACTGATTCCGAGTCGCGCGAACCGCCTCAGCGTATCCCCAAATGCTTATGGGTCTGGATGCTAAGCCGCCATTTCGGCCGCGCCAAACAGAATGCAACGGCCAGCCGCGTGTTCTCCAACCGGTCTGGGCTGTCCATTGGCTGGACGGAGAAGTACCGGAAATCGAGACCCTCCAGCGCAACCGGATCCAGCCCAGGTTGGGGGAGAACGAGTTTCAGCTCGTCGCCGCGGGTGAGAAGCAGCCTGGCGCCGGCCTTGGGGCTAACGCAGACCCAATCGATGCCCTCCGCTTCTGGGATCAGGGTGCCGTTGGTTTCGATCGCCACCTCGAAGCCGCGCGCGTGCAACGCGGCGATCAAGGGTGTGTCGAGTTGCAGCAACGGTTCCCCGCCGGTGCAGACCACGAAGGGCGCGCCGCCGCCCGGCCAGTGCGCGGCAACGGCGCCGGCCAAAGCATCCGCGCTATCGAATCGCCCGCCGCCGGTGCCGTCCATACCCACGAAATCGGTGTCGCAGAACTGGCAGACGGCGCTCGCGCGGTCCGCTTCGCGGCCCGACCAGAGGTTGCAGCCGGTGAAACGGCAGAACACGGCGGGGCGGCCCGCCTGCACGCCTTCGCCCTGCAACGTGTAGAATATCTCCTTCACCGCGTAGCTCATGCCGGCACCGCCTCGCGCCGCGCCCACACCTGGGCCGGCAAATCGTTGATCGCCATGTCCGCCCGCCGCCACCATGGCGAGGCCACGCGCGCCGGCGGCAGAAACGCCAGCGGGTCGCCCTCGAAGCGCACGGCGTTGGTTGGGGTTTCCTCTAACTGGATCGCGGCGCAGACCAGCCGCCCGCCGCCCGCGGCCAGGAAGGCGCCCAGTTTCGCCATCATGCAGCAGGCCAGGATTTCGGTGCTGGGATCGCCGGGCGTGGTCAGGATGCGAGACAGACGATGCGGCTCATGCGCCGCGAACCAGTCCAGCAGCGGGTCGGTTTCCGCCAATTGCAGGGCATGATCGACGGCCTCGTCGATCCAGCGGTGCCACGCGGCTTTGGCCCGCTCGAACGGTTCGACCATGTTGGCATGGCCGTCCAGGCGTTCCGGGCGCGCGGCGCGCAGCGTGACGGTCACGGTTTCATTGTGCCCATGCGGGATGGCGCATTTCTCCGAAGCACCGGCGGTCAGACGGTGCGCCATGGCGAAACGGCGGCTGAAAACGAGCTGAAACACGGGGGAACTCCGCCCAAGGAACCTGTCCGGCCGGACGGTGCGCCGCTGGTATCGCGAAAGCGGCGGAAAGAACAGGGGAAACCGGGCCTTCAATCGGCGCGCGCGCTGGCATAGGGTCCGGCTGCTGCGGGAAACGCGGGCGCGCCAGGCCGGTGGCGACAACAGGCGGGGGAAACAGGTCATGATTGGACGACGCGGCATCATCGCGGGCACGGCGGCGGCGGGTCTCGCGGCGCCGGCCATCGCGGCGGGATCGAAGACCGTCTCGATCGTTCCGCAGGCGACGCTTTCCAGCTTCGATCCGGTGTGGAGTTCCTCGCAGGTGTCCCGCAACCTCGGGTTCATGCTGTTCGAGCCGCTGTATGGCCGCGACTCCGCCGGCATGGCGCGCCCGCAGATGATCGAGGCCGACCAGATGGACGATGACGGCCGCCGCTGGACCATGCGGTTGCGGCCCGGCCTGGTGTGGCACGACGGCGAGAAAGTGCTGGCGCGGGACTGCATCGCCTCGATCCGGCGGTGGATGGCGCGCGACACGGTCGGGGTTTCCTTGGGCGCCCGCCTCGACGCGTTGGACGCGGTGGACGACCGCACGCTGTCCTGGCGGTTTGCGAAGCCGTTTCCGCATCTGCGGGCGTTGCTGTCCAAGGTCGTGCAGCCCGTGCTGATGATGCCGGAGCGGATCGCGCGCACCGACCCGTTCAAGCAAATCCCGGAACCGGTCGGCTCGGGCCCGTTCCGCTGGCGCGCGGACGAGTATGTCATGTCCAGCCACGCCGCCTTTCAGCGCTTCGACGGCTATGTGCCGCGCGACGAACCCGCGAGTTACATGGCGGGCGGGCATCGGGTGAAGCTGGACCGGGTCGAATGGAAGACCATCCCCGACGCGGGCACGGCGGGCAACGCGCTGATCACCGGCGAGGTCGATTGGGTCTAAATACCGCTGCCCGATCTGCTGCCGCTGCTGCGCAAGACGCCCGGCGTGAAGACCGGCGTGCTGGATAAAGCGGGCCAGATCATGTTCCTGCGGCCCAATCATACCATCGCGCCAACCCATCTTCAGGCGGTGCGCCAGGCGATGCTCGCCGCCGTGGATCAGGTCGAGGTCGTCAACGCGGTCATGGGCGCGGACCCGGCGAACGGGATTGCCGGGGTTGGGTTTCTGGCCAGCGGGAAGCGGGAGGTGGACGAGGCGGGGGTGCCGCGTAAGCGAAGCCGGGACGAGGTCAAGGCGCTGATGGACAAGTCGGGATATGCGGGCGAGAAGCTGGTTTTGCTGCATGCCACCGACCATATTTTCTTCAACCCGATGGCCGCGGTGATGGCACATCAATTGGGCGCGGCGGGGTTCGCAATCGACGATCAGGCCATGGACTGGCCGACGGTGCAGGTGCGGCGCGGCAGCAAGGAGCCGCTGGAAAAAGGCGGCTGGTCGATGTTTCCCAGTATCGTCGCCGTCGCCGAATATCGCGACCTGTTGTTGACCGGGTTCATGCGCGGCAACGGCAAAGACGGCTGGTTCGGCTGGCCCTCCGACCCCGTGATCGAGGATATTTATGGCGCCTGGCTGGGCTCGGCCGATCCGGCGGAACAAACGCGCCTGGAACGCGCCTATCAGATACGGGCCTTCGAAAGCCTTCCGTTCATTCCACTTGGCCGATTCCGGCAGACCTCCGCTTGGCGAGATTCCGTGCACGGGTTGTTGGAAGGGCCGTCGGTGGTGTTCTGGGATGTCGAGAAAGGGTGAGATTGCGACGGCGGCGCGCTCGCCGGACGGTCTTGCCACTCCCACGCGCCGTAAAACATTGCATTTTTGGGACGTCTCGCTTATCCGGTCACGCATGGCCTCCGGGTCGCGCGCGACCCGGATTGAAGCAAAGGACCTCCGCCCATGCGTTTCGCGATCGCCGCCGTCATCGCCCTGCTCGCGACCCCGGTCTGGGCGCAACCCTCGGTGGGCGGGCTGACGCCGGAGCAGATGAAGGCCATTCCGCC
Source organism: Acetobacteraceae bacterium (assembly GCA_043782125.1). GTDB lineage: Bacteria > Pseudomonadota > Alphaproteobacteria > Acetobacterales > Acetobacteraceae > Rhodopila. The sequence continues at coordinate 5,426 of JAYWAX010000259.1, forward strand.
GGACGTTCTGAAAAGCATCCCGCCGGATATTCTGATGAAGATTCCGTTGAAGACCCTGATGTCGATCCCGCCCGATCTGCTGTCGAAAATTCCGCCGGACCTGTTGTCGAAAATCCCGCCCAACGCGGCGACGATGACGCCGGAGCAGGCGAAGGCGTACTATAAAAGCCTCGATCCCGCGCAACAGCAGGCGTTGAAGGAGCAGGCAAAGCAGATCAAGGGCCAGATCGACGCGGTGCCCGGCCTGATGGATCAGTTGAAGGCGCTGTATAAGTCGCTGAAAGGCGGTTAGAGCATGATCGCTTCAAGTTGAAGCGATCATGCTCTAACGCATTTGTTTGAGAGAGCGATTCACGTTTGAGGTTGAAGTCAACCTCAA
>JAYWAX010000260.1:0-15932 GCA_043782125.1 Acetobacteraceae bacterium
GGCGTCGAGCGGCAGAAGACCTGCGCCGTCGTGACGCCAAAGGTCAGCGCGCCGCGGCCTTCGACGAAGAAGCGCACCACCTCCCGCATCAGCCGCGGGCCGCGCGCGAGTTTGTTGATGGATATTTGGCCTTTAACGCGGTGCGATACGCGCGCCACGTAATGATCCTGCAAATTCCCGCCAACGCCAGGCAGATCGTGCACGACGTCCACGCCAATCGACTGCAAATGCGCCGCCGGTCCGACGCCGGAAATCTGCAACAAATGCGGCGAATTGATCGCGCCGCCGGACAGGATGACCTCCTTCGATGCCCTGATCTCTCGCGCTTCAGAACCCACGCGATAAGCGACTCCGACGCAACGCCGTCCCTCGAACAGCAGGCGCGAGCCAAGCGCATTGGTGATAACCTGAAGGTTTGGCCGTCCTTGCGCTTCTTTCAGGAAGGTTTGCGCGGTCGATCCGCGCCATTTTCCTTTCCGGGTCATCTGCGAATAGCCGACGCCTTCCTGAATCTTCCCGTTCAGGTCTTTACTGAAGGCGAATCCCGCCTCTTGCGCGCCTTCGACGAAACGATGTGTCAGCGGCAGGATCGTGCGATAATCTTCCACTTTCAACGGCCCGCCGCTACCGCGCATATCCGGGTCGCCGCCCTGCTGGTAATCCTCGGATTGCTTAAAGAAAGGCAGGACATCGTCGAAACTCCAACCACGGCAGCCCATTTGCGCCCAACCGTCGAAGTCGGCGGGATTGCCGCGGACATAGAGCATGCCGTTGATCGAACTGGAGCCACCCAAAGTTTTCCCGCGTGGCCAATGGATGCGCCGTCCGCCCGAGCCTTCGGTGCCTTCGGCGCTGTAATTCCAGTTCACGACCGGATGGTACAGCAGTTTCAACATGCCTGCGGGGATGTGAATCCAAGGCAAAGTGTCCTTCGGGCCCGCTTCCAAAAGCACGACTTTCGCGCCGGTTTCCGAAAGCCGCGCCGCCACCACGCAGCCCGCCGAGCCCGCGCCAACGACAACAAAATCCGCGTCCATTCAGGCCACTCCCGTGCGAAATACAGCTTTACCCATGACTTTCCGGTGCCGGAGCAATTCCGCGGCCTCGGCGAAATCCGACCAATCGCGTTCGATGCCGACCAGCGGGTTGAGGTGCCCATCGGCGATCATGGCGACCATGCGCGCGATGTCCGGCGCGAACATGTCCTCGGCTTCGCAGGTGAAATAGAAGAAGCTTTGGATGCGGGCGTTTTGCGCGGGCCGGAAATCCATGAAGCCGATTTCGGTACGCTCGCCGGACGAATTGCCATAGACGGCGATGGTGCCCTTGGGTTCGATCAGTTGCAGCGCCTTGGCCAGCGATGGCCCGCCCGCGCCTTCCAGGATCAGCGCGTAACGTCCGGTGGCGTTCTCGATCCCCTCGACGATGTCGTGGGCGCCCAGGGATGCGAGTCCGGCGGCGCGGGCGGCGCTGCCGACGACGGCGGTGACATGGGCGCCGGAATGGGCGGCGATCTGGATCGCCAACATGCCGACCCCGCCCGCCGCGCCGGTGATCAACACCCGGCGACCAGCCAGCGCGCCGCCAAGCCGCACGCAGCGTAACGCGGTAATCCCGGCGACCGGCAAGGTACACGCCTGCGCGAAACTCACGTTATCCGGCAGCGGAACGATCCGGTGCGCGGCCACCGCCGCCTGTTCGGCCCACCCGAATTCATCGGCGAGGCAGACCACGCGCGTGCCTGCCGGCGGCCCGGCGCCGTTCGCCGCCTGTCGCAGCACGATTCCCGCGATATCCTGGCCGGGGATCCAGCCTTCGCCGTTATTGACGACAGAGCGCAACTCGCCGCGGTTCAGCGAGAACGCGTGGACCGCGACCAGCGCCTGGTGCGCCGCCGGCACAGGGTCCGGCATTTCGCGAATTTCAACGGGCGTTCGATCGTTCAGCGTGGTGACCAGAGCACGCATGTCACACCTTCGGCAAAGCATCGCCCGCGAAGAAGCGGCGCGGGTTATCTTCCAGAATGGAGAATATCTGGCTATCGGTCAGCCCGCGGCCGCGCAGCATCGGCAGAAAATCGGTGAAAATATAGCTGTACGGCGGCGGCCATTTCCCCTGCGCGCGCAAGCTGTCGATATGCGCCTGTTCCCCGGCGGATAATTGCCGCGCGAATTTTCCCAGCCAGCCGCAATGGCGATCCTGGCTCATGAGAATTTGCGCCTGGTGGCCCGAGCGAACCAGTTTCACCAGATTATCGGCGCGCAATTCGTCCGGCTGATAGCGCAGCAGGCCGATGCGATCGAAGCCGATATACGTGCCGCCATCGACGATGCGTTTGTGGTAAGCGGGATCGGGATTGCCGCAGCAATGGCCGATCAGGCACTGGTGCGCGGCGACGCCGTTTTTCGCGAACGCGGCCTGCTGATCTGGACCTGCGAACCCGTCCTGGGTGTGCGTGATGATCGGCACACCTGTCGCCTTCTGCGCGATGCAGGCCGCTTCCAGAAACTTCATTTCCAGCGGCGAGATGCCGGGCTCCCCGGTCGCGACCTTGATCGCGCCCGCGCGGATGCCGGTGTTGCCGACGCCATGGGTGATTTCCCGGATATAGAGTTCGGCGATTTCCTCCGCCGTGCGCGCGCGCCAGTAAATTGGCAACCCCATCGCCTCGAAATAAAATCCGGTGGTGCAGACGATGTTCATTTCGGATTTTTCGGCGATTTCGGCCATGACGGCGACGTCGCGGCCCAGTTCGATGGGGCAGGGATCGACGAAGCTTTTGACGCCGTGTTCGATACGCAACTGAACCAGACGTTTGACCGCCTCGGCGATGAAAGCGGCACGGTCGTAGACCGCGGTGGGATCGAATTCCGCGCCGGGAAAGGCAATGAACAAATGCTCATGCATCAACGTGCGGCCAAGCTTGTCGAGCCCGATCGGGCCGCTGACGGTATTTATTTGCATAGGTCGTTTCCTTCGTCGTTTACCGTGCGTTCACGATGTCCTGCCACAAGGCGCGAGTTTCGCCGCGCGGATCGTTTTCGATCCGGCATTCCGCGTCCAGCATCAGTGTCGCGCGTGTTGTTGTATCGTAAGCAGGCCAATGCGGGATCGACGGATGATCCGGCACCCCGTTCCGCGCGAAAGCAGCCCAGACGCCGGACATGGTGGCGGCGAGATGTTTCGCGATGTCGCTGTCGCCGGTCGCGCTGGTCAGATCGATCGTGTCGAACGTGAACGGAACATCCATCGCGTGCGGCGCCTTCATCTTACCGCCGAGAACCGGTGATTCCCATTCGAAGGAATACATCCAGACCGGCGCCGTGGCGTTCGCGGCGCGGCGCGTGGCCAAGGTCAGCGAACGGATGCGGAAATTGGAGTCGGTGGCCGTCGCGATCAGCCGATCCGCCGCGCTCGCGCCTGGGTACGCCCGCCGGTAGGTTTCCACCACTTCCGCCGTGCGATCTCCCGCCACAGCCCGGACACGCTCCTCCATTTGCGACTCGGACAATGTGCGGTTCCAGACGAGATCGTCGGGCGCCAGAAAACTCGCCATTTCGTCCTTCATATCGCCGATCAGAAGTGGAATGTCGCGCATGATCGCGGGCGCAGCGGGATCGAAGGGATGGTTGGGCAGCACGTCGCCATCGACCACGGGACCGAACGGGTAACGATCGAAAAACCGGTGCTCGGACGCGCCAAGCGCGCGTTCCGCCGGTTTGATCGCGGCCAGCAATGCGGCGACTGGCAGGGAACGCAGCCGCGCGACAGCATTTTCGCCAATGCCGAGTTCCTTCAAGACCAGCGACGTCAACTTCAACGCACGCGCGCGGGTCCGATGGCGGATGGTGGCGCCGCTTTGAATGATGGCCTTATGGAACAAACCCGCCGCGCATGGCATGGCCAGCAAAGTACTGACCTTGCCGCCGCCGCCAGATTCTCCGAAAATCGTGACATTACCGGGATCGCCGCCAAATTGCGCAATATTGTCGCGTACCCATTCCAGCGCCGCGACCATGTCCAGCGTCCCGGCGTTCCCCGATTTCGAGAAGGCCTCTCCCCCGATTTCCGATAAGTCGAGATGTCCAAAAATATTAAGCCGATGGTTGACGGTTACCACCACCACGTCGCCGCGCTTTGCCAGCCGGCTGCCGCGCAGCCGTTCCGAATTGGCGCTGCCATATGAAAACGCGCCGCCATGCAGCCACACCATCACCGGCCGCTTCGCCCCATCGGACACGGCCGGCGTCCAGACATGCAGTGTCAGGCAATCTTCCGAGTCGGGCGATGTGTCGGGCGCACCAGAGAATGTCTCCAGTTCCGGGCGGGTCGCGGACCGCAATCCCGCTTGCGGCGCGCGTCCGGCATAAGCGGTCGCATCGCGCTCGCCGGACCACGGCGCCACCGGCCGGGCCGGCAAAAACCGCAGCGCGCCCAACGGCGGCGCGGCATAGGGAATGGCCTTGAAGGCCGCGATGCCCTCAACCAACGCGCCGCGCAGTGCGCCGCCCGAAATTTCTACCCGCATGATGCCTCCCATTGTGCCGTCATCCCGCCCGCACCATGCTGCCGTCCGCCGGGGATTGTCGAGTACCGGGCGTTTCAAGGGGAGATGGGTAGATATGATCAACCGGCGCATATTATTGAAAACCCGCCCCACCGGCCTTCCCGGCGACGAAAATTTCGACCGGGACGAAGTCCTCGCGGGCACCCCCGAAGCGGGCGAGTTGCTTGTAGAAACCTTGTATATTTCCATCGACCCGGCGATGCGGTCGTGGATCGCGCAAACCTCCGGTTATACCAGCGGCGTGGCGATCGGTGGCGTCATGCGCGCGGGCGGAATTGCGCGCGTTTTGGTCAGCCGCGCCGATGGTTTCGTTCCCGGCGATTTGGTGCAGGGCCGCACCGGCTGGCAGTCCCACCCGATCCTGCCGGGGCGGCAGACACAGAAACTCGACCTGTCCGTAGGCACGCTGGAAGACTGGATGGGGCCTTTGGGCACGTCCGCGCTGACCGCCTATTTCGGTCTGCGGGACGTGGGCGCGCTGAAACCGGGGGAGACCTTGCTGGTGTCGGCGGCGGCGGGCGGGGTCGGGCAGATCGCGGCGCAGATCGGCCTGATCGACGCCTGCCACGTCGTCGGCATCGCCGGCGGGCCGGACAAATGCGCCTTTCTGCGCGACACACTGGGCTTGCACGGAACGGTAGATTATAAGACAGATAACGATCTGACGGCGGCAATCCGGCGGCAATGCCCGGATGGGCTGGATGTGTATTTCGACAATGTCGGCGGGCCTATTTTGGATGCGGCGCTCGCGAACCTTCGCACCGGCGCGCGGGTGGCGATCTGCGGCCGCATTTCGCAAACCGCCTCCGCGGAACCTTATGGCATCCGCAATCTCGGCGCGATCGGTGGCCGCCGGATCACGATCCGAAATTTCCTCGTGTTCGATTATCACGACAGATACAAGGAAGCTCGGACCTGGCTCGCCGCGCGCATTCGCGAAGGCCGGTTGCGGCAGAAACTTCACATCGTCGAAGGCCTCGACCACGCGCCGCGCGCCCTGGGTATGCTGTTCACGGGCGAGAACACCGGCAAGCTGATCGTCAAAGCGGCGAGCTGATTGTGCTGGGAGGCAAGCACCGGGGCTTGCCTCCCAGCACAATCACGCCAGCCGCATGGCCACGCTGCGGGCGTGGGCGCCCAGGCCTTCGGCTTCCGCCAGTGTTACGGCGGCGGGGCCGATCCGGCGCAGCGCTGCCTGGTCTCCGGACATCCATGTCGTGCGCTTCAGGAAATCGAACACCGATAACCCCGACGCGAAGCGCGCCGTGCGCCCGGTTGGCAGCACATGGTTTGGCCCGCCGACATAATCCCCGACGGCTTCCGGACAATACGCCCCCAGGAAAATCGCCCCGGCGTGCCGCACCCGGCCAAACAGCGCCTCTGGTCCATCGCCCATCAGTTGCAGATGTTCCGGCGCCAGGCGGTCGATCAGACGCGCCGCCTCGTCCCAATCCCGCACCAAAATCACCGCGCCATGCGCATCCCAGCTCGCCTGGGCGATCGGCGCGCGCGGCAGGGTCGCCATTTCGGACGCGACCGCGGCGATAACGCTTTCGGCGAATGCCCTGCCGGTGGTGATAAGAATGGATTGCGCGGCCTCGTCGTGCTCCGCCTGTGCCAATAAATCGACGGCCACGCGGCGAGGATCGCTGGCGCCGTCCGCGACCACCACGACCTCCGACGGCCCCGCGATGTTGTCGATGCCGACGCGGCCGAACACCTGGCGCTTGGCCTCCGCGACATAGGCATTGCCGGGCCCGACAATGCGATCCACCGCCGCCACGCTGGCCGTCCCATACGCCAGCGCCGCCACCGCCTGCGCGCCGCCGATCCGGTAAATCTCCGAGACCCCGGCGCGGTGCGCCGCCGCCAGCACCAGTGGATTGAGCACACCGTCTGGCGTGGGCACGCACATCGCGATCCGCCCGACGCCGGCCGCCCGCGCGGGAATGGCGTTCATCAGCACCGAGGACGGGTAGGCCGCCTTGCCCCCCGGCACGTACAGTCCCACGGAGTCCAGCGCAGTCCAACGCATCCCCAATGTCATGCCGGCATCGTCGGTCATTTTCAGATCGGCGGGTAACTGCGCCTTGTGAAACGCCTCGATCCGCCGACAGGCGAGTTCCAGCGCCGCGAGCTGGTCTGCGGGGACAGCGGCCACGGCGGCGTCGATGTCCGCCGCGCCAATCCGCAGGCGGTCCGCCGTCAGCGTCAGCCGGTCGAAGCGCGCGGTGTAGTCGATCAGCGCCGCGTCGCCCCGGTCCCGCACGTCCGCGACGATGGCGGTGACGGTGCGATCGACGGTTTCCGTGGTTTCGCGCGCCTGGTTCAACAGCGCGGAAAAACCGGCTTCGAAATCGGCAGCGGCGGTGGAGAGGCGGATCATGCTGAAAGATCGTCCATGCTGTGGTCCGGGAACCCTTGGAACATCGCCCCCATCGACGTCAATTGCGCCGCCGTTCAGGGTGGCGGCGCCTTGGACGCCGGTGACGCCACGGCCAGGGGCGAGGCGGCGCTGTCGATGACGATCGCTGCGCCCTCCTTGTGCGCGAAGCCCGCCGCGAAGATGTGGGATACAGGGTCGTTCTGGTCCTTGAAGCGCGTTTCCGGCGCCGCGAAAGGGAGGCAGGCGCCGCTCGGGAAACCGGAGAAGCCGCGGGCCGGTTCCGCTGTCCATGCACGCCGGGCGGCACGGCCATGTCCGGCAGGCGGACCCCAACCAACGTTTTGCCATCGGGGCTCGATCGCGGGCGGGGCCTCGCGCGCACGATCGGTGGCCGAACGCCGCCCGGTTCCGGACAGCGCCCCAATCGGCGCGGAGGGCTTGATCCCGTTGCCCCAAAGGCCGTAACAAACCCGCATGAGTGGGACAGGACAAACGGCGGACGCGGCAGAGGAAAGCGCGCGGGCCGCGAAACGGTCGTACATCGCCATTGTCCTTGGGTCCCTGGCCGCGGGCAGCGCTGGCTCCATGGCTGTCCTGCAAACATCCGAGAAAGCGCTGGAACTCGCGGGCCTGAAGCGGACCGAGGCATTTTTGTTGACCCAGCAAAGCGCGCAGGGCGAGTTTTCGCGGCAGATCACGCGCTTGATCTCGCAACGGATTTTCTGGTCGATCCGCTACAGCGGCGCGGTTGAGACCGGGTTTCCGCGCGAGGTGCAGGAGGACGCGTGGCGCCGATACAACGACGCCGTCATTACCTGGAACGAGAATTATTATATCAGCGTTGTTTTGGCGTGGAAATATTCCGGGCCGGAATTAAAGCAGCAACTTGAGGCCATGAACGGGGTACTGGGTGGGATCAACGCCTGCCTGAACCGGATACATTACCGGCCATCTTACGTCGCCAAAGGCGGAGAAGCTCTCGCCACCTGTCGCTTCGCCGGCGGCGATGGTGGCACCCAGGACGAGAATATCAAGGCTCTTACAGGAGAGGTCCAGAAGGCCAGCAAAATGTTTGGCACGATGCTGGAATTTTTGTCGAAATGAACCACATGGCCGAGTAGTCCCAGGACAGGCCGGCGGTATGACCTACTCCGCCAGCGCCGCCCGCAGCCGCGCGACAATCGCCCCTACTGCCTCTGGCCGGGTCTTCAACGCCGTGCGATTGACAATCAACCGGCTGGTCACCTGCGCGATCGTTTCCGTTTCAACCAAACCGTTCGCGCGCAGCGTCGAACCGGTTTGCACCAGGTCCACGATCACCCGGGAAAGGCCAAGCCCAGGAGCGAGTTCCATGGCGCCGTTGAGGTGAACGATTTCGGCTTGAATGCCGCGCCCGGCGTAATGGCGGCGCGCGATATTGGGATATTTGGACGCCACCCGCACCCGCGACCAGCGTTGCGGATCGTCCGTTCCTGCTGTTTCCATGGGTTCCGCCACCGAAATCCGGCAGGCCCCGATGCCAAGATCCAGGGGGGCGTAAACCTCGGGGTAATCGAATTCCATCAGCACATCGGCGCCGCAAATGCCGATCTGTGCCGCGCCAAAGGCGACGAAGGTGGCGACATCGAAGGACCGGACGCGGATAACATCCAGCATCGGATCGTTGGTTTCGAACCGCATGCGCCGGCTGGATTCGTCGGCGTAATCGGCGGCCGGAACGATCCCCGCGCGCGCCAGCAGCGGCCCGCATTCTTTCAGAATACGGCCTTTCGGCAAAGCCAGGATCAGCGGCGCGTCGGTTTCCGGCTCAAACGAGGCGGCGGAGAAAGGGGCGGTCATGGCAATGTCCGTGTCGTGGGTAACGCGTCAGACCCGCAAGAACCCAACCAGGTCCTCGGTCTTCGCGACGATGGGATCGGCGATGGCGGCGGCGCGGCGGGCGCCGTCGCGCAGCACGGCATCGACATGGCCGGGATCGGCCAGCAGCCGCCGGGTTTCCGCCGCGATCGGGGTCAGTTTTTCGACCAATAGCTCCGCCAGGACTTTCTTATAATCGCCGAAGCCTTTGCCGCCGTGCTCGTGCAGGACATCGGCCGGCGTCTTGTCCGTCAGTGCCGCGTAAATGCCCACGAGGTTGCGCGCCTCCGGCCGATCGGCGAGGCCGTCCACGTCTGATGGCAGCGGCTCCGGATCGGTTTTCGCACGGCGGATCTTCAAAGCAATCGTATCGGCGTCGTCGTTGAGATTGATCCGGCTTTGATCCGAGGGGTCGGATTTCGACATCTTCTTGGTGCCATCGCGCAGACTCATGACGCGCGCGGCGGGCCCCATGATCAAAGGCTCGATATTTGGAAAGAACGCGACTCCGTAATCGTGATTGAATTTCTGCGCGATATCGTTGGCCAGTTCCAGATGCTGGCGCTGATCGTCGCCCACGGGCACCCGCGTCGCATGGTAGGCCAGAATGTCGGCGGCCATCAGGTTCGGATAAACATAAAGGCCGGAGCCCGCGTTGTCCCGGTCCTTGCCCGCCTTGTCCTTGAACTGCGTCATCCGGTTCAGCCAGCCAAGCCGCGACACGCAGTTGAAAATCCAGGCGAGTTGCACGTGCGCCCGCACCGCCGATTGCAGGAACACGATGTGCTGTGTCGTGTCGATTCCGATCGCCAGCAACGTCGCCGCCATTTCGCGGGTCTGGCGCGCCAGCTCGGCCGGATTCTGAAACACCGTAATCGCGTGCAGATCGACGACGCAATAGATGCACTCGTGCCCATCCTGCAGCGAAGCCCAGTTGCGCAACGCCCCCAGATAATTGCCGAGAGTCGGGATGCCCGAGGGCTGAATACCGGAGAAAATCCGCTGCATGATCCGTATTCCGTGGCGTGGGAGCGGACAGATGAACGAACACCGCGCCTGACGCAACTGGGCTTGGTTCGTCTCACTGTCTCATCGAATGAAACATTTTTCATCCGATCTCTGAACATCTGCCCGAATCCATCTGACTGTGCTATCGAACCGCAAAGCCTGGAGGTGCCCAATGCGTGCGACAATCCCCCTTGTTCTCACCCTGTTCGTGCTGGCGGGCTGCGGCACCAGCGAGCCCAATCGCGAACTTGGCGGTGCGGCGGCCGGTGCGGGCACCGGCGCGACGATCGGACTGCTGGGGGGACCCGTCGGGGTCGTGGGCGGTGCGTTGATCGGGGCGCTGGCCGGGGCGGGCACCGGCGCCGCCGTGTCGCCTGGCCATCTCAATCTGGGCAAACCGTTCTGGAGCGATCAGCCGTAACGTCCATCAGGCCGCGCCGGAGATATAAGCCCGCATACTGTCGACTTCCGTCTCCTGGCGCATGATGACCGACTTCACCACGTCGCCAATGCTGACCATGCCCACGACAGCGCCGTTTTCCACGACCGGCAAATGCCGCACGCGCCCAGAGGTCATCTTGCGCATGGCGTCTTCGACCGTCATGTCCGTGGCGGCGAGGTGAACCGCGCGCGTCATCAACTGACCCGCCGTCATTTCCAACGTCCGCGCGCCATTCTGGGCGATCGAGCGGACAACATCCCGCTCGCTGACAATGCCCAATATCTGGTCGGCACGGTCCATCACCAGAACCGCGCCGATGCGATGTTCCGTGAGCAGCGCGGACACCTCTGGCACCGTCGCCGTTGGGTCCACCGTCACAACGTCATGTCCCTTGTGCTTTAAAATCGCCGCGATCGTCACGACCCACCCTCCGGTTGTTGAAGGCACCACACGCCAGAACGATCCGATCGGCGAGGCAAGGCCGGGATCGAGGACCCGCGCGGTTTCAGCCAAACCAATCTTACCTCCACATCGCAACCAGCTTCAATGTTTTCCGTGCCCGGATGGCGGCCCAATCGGGCGACGGAAGAAAGCCTTGGGGCGCTGCCCGCTGCGACCGCGCAAAGCCCCGGCGCCTTCAACACGCCACCCCCTCCATGAACCCGGTCTTCCGTCGCCCATTGGACCCCGGCCTCCAGGCATGCTACGCCGCCGGGCATGTTAGTCGCTGAACCACGCCTCGGGGCGATCGCAATTCACGGGCAGGGTTTGCGCGCTCGGGGCCTGTGTTCTGGGGTGTATTGGGGACTCTTTGCCGCCACGACCGCTACGCCGCGCGCGACGGCGAAAATTCTGGAGCATAATGCGTGACAAGAATTCCGACCGATCCCGAACAGATCCGCCAACTCGCGATCGTCATGGCCGAAAGCGGTTTGACCGAGGTGGAATTATCCGACAAGGACGTGCGCGTGCGCGTGGTTCGTGGCGGGGTTTCGGTTGGGGCGATCGCGCATGCAGCACCTGTGGCGGCCTCCGCCGAAGCCGCTGTGCGCGCCGCACCCGTGGTGGAGGCCGGCCCAGGACCGGGGGCGGTGATGAGCCCGATGGTCGGCGTGGCGTTTCTGGCGCCGGAGCCGGGCGCTGCGAATTTCGTTTCGGTTGGTCAGCAGGTGACGGTTGGGCAGACTTTGTTGCTGATCGAGGCGATGAAGACCTTCAACCAGATCAAGGCGGTGAAAGCCGGCACCGTGACCCGGATTGTCGTTCAGAACAGTTCCCCGGTCGAGTACGGCGAACTTTTGATGATCGTGGAATAAGGCAGCATTTTGTTTCAGAAAATCCTGATCGCCAATCGCGGCGAAATCGCGCTTCGCATTCAACGCGCTTGCCGTGAGCTGGGGATCCCCACAGTGGCGGTGCATTCCACCGCCGATGCCGAGGCGATGCATGTGCGTCTGGCCGATGAAAGCGTTTGCATCGGCCCGCCGCCCGCGCGGGGTTCCTATCTGAACGTCGCGGCAATTCTGTCGGCCGCGTCGATCACCGGCGCCGACGCGATCCACCCTGGCTATGGATTTCTGTCGGAAAACGCGGGCTTCGCCGAGATGGTGGAGGCGCACGGCGTCACCTTCATTGGCCCGTCCCCCGCGCATATCCGGATGATGGGCGATAAAATCGCTGCGAAGGCCGCCATGGCCTCGCTTGGCGTGCCGCTGGTGCCTGGCTCCGATGGCGCTGTGCCGGACGTGGAAACCGCGCTCGCGGTGGGGAAACAAATCGGCTACCCGGTGCTGGTCAAGGCGGCGGCAGGCGGCGGCGGACGCGGCATGAAAGTCGCCCGTTCGGCCGAGGAAATGGAAGACGCGTTCCGCATCGCCCGATCGGAATCGCTGGCCGCCTTCGGTAACGACGCCGTTTATATCGAAAAATATCTGGATCGCCCGCGCCACATAGAAATGCAGATTCTCGCGGACTCGCAGGGGTCCGTTGTGCATTTCGGCGAACGCGATTGCAGCCTGCAACGCCGCCACCAGAAACTTCTGGAAGAAGCAGGGTCCCCGGCGATTTCGCCCGCGCAACGCGATGCGCTTGGCGAAACCGCGACCAACGCGTTGCGGACGCTCGGGTATCGAAATGTTGGAACGCTGGAATTCCTGTATCAGGATGGGCAATTCGCGTTCATCGAAATGAACACCCGCCTTCAGGTTGAACATCCTGTTACCGAAATGATCTGCGGCGTCGATCTGGTCCGCGAACAAATCCGCGTTGCCGCCGGTAACGCCCTTGGTTACACTCAGTCCGACATTCACTTCAACGGCCACGCGATCGAGTGCCGCATCACCGCCGAAGACCCGGAAACCTTCGTTCCATCGCCCGGCCGGGTCACCGCCTACCACGCCCCCGGCGGGCTTGGCGTCCGCATCGACTCAGCGCTTTACGCGGGATATTTCGTTCCTCCGTTCTACGATAGCATGATTGGCAAGCTGATTGTTCACGCGCCGACCCGGCCGGAAGCGATCAACCGCCTGCGCCGGGCGCTGGACGAATTCGCCATCGCCGGCATTAAAACTACCATCCCGCTGCACCAGAAAATTGTCGAAGCTCCAGAGTTTCTGGCGGGCGATTACACGATCCACTGGCTGGAACGCTTCGTCGCGCGGTGATCTGTTGGGGTGTTGTCCTACCGCCCCAGCGCCCGGTTCAGCATCGCCGCCAGCCGCACACCGGCCTTACTGAGCTGCATCGCGACATCGCGTATCGCCATGTCCACATAAACGTCCGTCAGCCGGTAACTTCCCCGTTCATTCGCCGCAGGCAATTGGCCGTACACGTGATCCCGTCCGACCGCGAATGTTTCCAACGCCCATTCGGCCGGTCCGCCCTGGGACCACGCCTGTAAATCCTGCCGGGATATCCGGCGCGCCAGCCCGGCGGCGACTCGTGCCGGATTGGTGCCAAGACGCTCGACGAATTCCGTGTCCCAGAAGCGATGTAAAGTGCCCGCGTAAAACCCATCCGCCGACACGCGTTTATCGTTTCCACCGCGATCGTGGTCATCCGACACGTGCAACGGTTGATGCAAATCTCCCACAAAATGCAAAAGAAATTTTAACGCCACGATTTGTTCTTCCACTGGCGTCGCGGGATTTTCCAGTTCCGCCGCGAAGGCCTGAATTTTGTTCACGACGCAATCCTGAGCGGGTCCGCGCGACGCCGGAACCCCAGGTGCCATTGCGGGAAATCCAAAACAGGCATGGTGCAAATCTGGCGCGGAAAGCTCGATATCGGCAAAATGCCACTGGCGCGTGGCAAGGCGCGACCCGCCGATATTGGCCTCCCGGTAACGATCGGCCCAGGTGGCGGCGGGTGCGATTTTTGGCTCCGTTAACGGATCGAGGTCGGCTTTCAACAAGGCGTTGACGCGCTTTTTTGCCGCCGGTGTCAAATAAGCCCGCGCGATCGCTGCCACGATCTCATGCCCTTCGTCGCCCCAGGCCCGCGCGGGCATCGCCCTGGCGAGTCCAATCGCGACCACACAAATCGCCAGCCAGATCGCTTGCTTTCTCATCGTCCCCTCCCGCCGCGCCGCGCTTGAATCCCGGCACGCCAGGGCGCAGGGTCATGCCTGGGTTCGGGCCAACCATGAACCGCCCCGCGCCCATCCGCCAGCCCGCGCCAACGGAGATACCAGCCGTGACTCAGACCCTCGCCTGCTTTCTCGCCGCCGCCAAATTCGAGGATTTGCCTCCGGCGATCCGCACGGAGGCCGCCCGCACGCTGGTCAACTGGATCGGCGTCGCGGTTGGCGGTTCGCGTCACGAGGCCGTGGAAATCGCCCTCGCCGCGACCCAGATCTTCGCCGGCCCGCCCCAGGCGACGGTACTTGGACGTAAAGAACGCCTCGATATCATGAACGCGCCGCTGGTCAACGGCATTAGTTCGCATGTCTTCGATTTCGACGACACCGATCTCGCCACCACTGTCCACCCTTCCGCCGCTGTGATCCCGGTTCTGCTGGCCCTGGCGGAACAACGCGGCGTCGGCGGTCCCGCCTTTCTCAACGCCCTGGTCCTTGGCATTGAGGCCTCCTGCCGCGCCGCCCGCGCCGTCACGCCGGGCATGCAAGCCATCGGCTGGCACGCGACCGGCACCGCGGGAGTCTTCGGCGCCGCCGCCGCCGCCGGAAAAATCCTCGGATTGAACGAAATACAGATGACCCACGCGCTTGGCCTCGCCGCCACGCAACCCGTCGGCATTCGCGAAATGTTCGGCGCGATGACGAAAAGCTTTCACCCGGGACGCGCGGCGCAAAACGGCCTGCTGGCGGCTCTGCTGGCGGAAAAAGGCTATACCAGCTCGCTTCAAGGGATCGAGGCAAAGCGCGGTTGGGCCAACGTCGTCACCGCCGCGCCGAACCTCCTCGCCCTGACCGAAAACCTGGGCGTGACCTACGAAATTTCCCGCAACAGTTATAAACCCTATGCCTGCGGCCTGGTCGTGCATCCGGTCATCGACGGCTGCGTTCAGTTGCGGAATGAATTTCATCTGACGCCGGACGCGATCGAACGAGTCGAGCTGGATGTCCATCCGATTGTAATGGAACTGACCGCGAAGCGGCGGCCGAGGGACGGTCTGGAAGGCAAATTCAGCGTTTATTACGCCGCCGCACTGGGTATCGTCGCGGGTCAGGCGGGCGAAGCGCAATTTTCCCAGGCGCAGGTGGACGATCCCGCCACGATCGCCGTGCGCGACCGGGTGGAACCAACGGAGGATGCGTCGTTGGGTCAGGATCAGGCGCGCGTGAAAATCACCCTTAAAGACGGGCGCGTGCTGGCGCGTTTCGTCGTCCATGCTGCGGGCAGCCTCGGAAACCCCATGACCAACGCCCAACTGGACGCGAAATTCCTCGAACTCGTGAAGGACATTTTACCGGACGACCGGGCGCGCCGCTTGCTGGCGCTGTGTTGGGACGTGGAACACCTGGCGGACGCGGGCGACATTGGCCGCGCCGCCGCTGGCTGAACCCGCGCCTGTCACATCCCCCGTTTCGCCACCGTGGCCATGAACGCGGCGAAACGATCCTTCCAGAATTTCGCCATCGCCGTCGTGCCGTGACCGCGCGTTTCGGCGCTGGCGGGAATCACATACAGCGCCCCGCCCTTCACACGGGCCAAAGCCGCGGTCATCGTTCCGGTTTCCGGTGGATTGCGCTCATCGTCGGCGGAATTGATTGCCAGCAACGCCGCCTCGATTTTCTCCAGCGCCACCCCCGGATTGTAATCCTGGGAGGCCTCGAACTGGTAAATATAGTCGTTGGCGTCGGCGGGCGGCGGCGCGGCCAGGCGTTGATCGACCAGCGCATCGGCCTTCGCCCGTGTTGGCGCCATCGCCTGATACCCGAGCGTCCCGCCGCTGGTCGCGATCCCAAAGAACACGCTAGCCATACGCAACGACGGCGGCGAAACTTTGTAATTCCCGTTATCGTATGCCGGGTCCTGGCGGATCGTTTCGACCAGCATTCGCCTTGTCATCCAGTTCCGCGCCGACATTTCCGTTGCCTGGGCTGCCATCGGGACCAGCGCGTCCAGGTATCCGGGGTGGGTCACGCCCCAGGCCCAGGTCAGCATTCCGCCCATGGAATTGCCGGTGACGAGGCGAACGTGGCGGATGTT